>CAMLNE010000170.1 GCA_946481265.1 uncultured Panacagrimonas sp.
TCCTCGACGCTGCCATCGCCCTCCTCGCGCCGGATGAATTCGCCCTGCGTCAGCACCCCTTCGAGGCCGACCGAGAGCGAGGCGCGCCCCAGGTAGCTCAGCGCGAGGGCGACCTCGTCCTCGTCCAGGTCCTGCTGGCGCGTGGTCTCCAGCGAATAGCGCGCCCGTGCCAGACGGGCGCGCGGTCGCAGCTCCCAGTCCTGGAACAGGCGCAGCTTGACGATCAGCGCCGCGCCGGTCTCGTCCCTGAGACTGCGATCGATCGCATCGGTGATGGTCTCGAAACCCTGGAGCTCCCGCTTGTCGCTGGCCTCCAGCGAACCGGTGACCAGCGACCCGAGCTGCCAGTCGAGCAGGCCCTTGACCGAATGTCCCTTGTAGTCGAGTTCGGAGAAGCGGTCGTACTCGTACTTGCCCACCGTTCCGTCCAGCGTGAATTTCTGCAGTCCGAGGGCATAGTTCGCGTTCAAGCCCGCCTGGTAGCTCATCAGCGTGTCGGCGCGCTTGCGTTCACCGCGCTGCGCCAGCGCCTCGTCGCCATCGCGGAAGCGGAACACGTTGCTGTCGTGCTCGGCCGTGGCGGATACGAAGGGCGTGACTTCGAGGACGGCGTATGCGGACATGGGCAGGGTGGTCAGCGCGGCGGCAAGACCGGCGCTGCGGCAGACCCCGATGGGCTTGATCGGCATCGTTCTCTCCCTTTTCAACCGCCGCGCGCGCCGGAGCCGGATGCCCCGTCCCGCACGCCGGTCTGCTTCAGTAAGCGTTCCGGTCCCTGAAGATCATCAGCACCGTCATGAACACGATCCGCAGGTCCAGCAGCGGCGACCAGTTCCTGATGTATTCGAGGTCGTAGCGGATGCGCTCTTCCATCCGTTCGAGCTGCGCGGTCTCCCCACGCAGGCCGTGCACCTGTGCCCAGCCGGTCAGCCCCGGCTTGACCTTGTGCCGGACCATGTAGCGCTTGACCGCTTTCCGGTAGTACTCGTTGTGCGCCACGGTATGCGGGCGCGGCCCGACCACGCTCATCTCGCCCTTGAGCACGTTGAAGAACTGCGGCAGCTCGTCGATCGAGGTGCTGCGGATGAAGCGGCCGATCGGCGTCACGCGCGGATCGTCGCGCGAGGCCTGCTGCACGTCGGCGTTCGGGTTGATGTCTCCCACGTACATCGAGCGGAACTTGTAGACCCAGAAGCGCTGCCCGTTGAGGCCGTAGCGTCGCTGCCGGAAAATCACCGGGCCGGGCGAACCCAGCTTGATCAGGACCGCCACCGTCAGCAGCAGCGGCGACAGGCAGATCAGCACGCCCAGCGAAAAGACCAGGTCGAATACCTGCTTGAGCATGCCGTCCGCGCCGTAGAACGGGGCCTCGGCCACCTCCAGCACGGTGATGCCCTCGACCTCGCGCACCTGCGCCTCGAACAAGTTGATGATCAGGAAATCCGGCACGTAGTAGACCGAGGCGGTGGTATTGCCCAGATCGTCCAGCAAATTGAGTGCCCGGCGCCCGCCGTCATCCGGAAGCACGATGAAGACCACGTCGATGCTGTGGTCGCGCACGTACTGCGCGACGTCACGCGCCATCCCCAGGTAGGGCATCTCCTCGAGCGGGCCGCCCGTGCGGTCCATGTCGCGATCCTCGAAGAAGCCGACCAGCTCGTAGGTCTGCGACTTCCTGAGGTTGCGGGTCAGTGTGCGGGCCGAATCGTTGACGAACACCACCACGCAGGTGCGGCGCCGCACCGCGTGCGGCAGCAGGCCGCCGGTCACGGCCACCGCCAGCTTGTGCAGCGCCAGCAGTGCCACGGGAGTCGAGACGAACCAGAGCAGCAGGACCTTTCGCGAGAAATACTCGGAGTACTTGGTCGCGTAGCCGAGCAGCAACAGGGCGCCGACCAGTCCGACCCAGGTCCAGTACATGCGCGTGCCCACCGATCCCTGGCGTCCCGGCATCCACGGCGTCAGCAGGTCGAAGCGACGCAAGGTCACGAACCCGAACGCGCCCATCAGGATCGCCATGACCTGGTAGGGCTCGGTGAATTCCAGGTCCATGAACAGGGCGATCAGCCAGACATTGCCGACGATCGTCAGTGCGTAGAGCGTTCCCTGGATGGTGTGGGCCTGCGCCTGACTGGCCCTCTTCAAGAGCGCCTCCCCTGGCCCTGCGCTGCGGGCGCCACTGCCGTCGTTCTGGGCTCGTCCATGCGCGATGAGTAGGTTGACCACGGCATCCGCCGTGACGGGAATGAACGGGTCACGCCCTTGCCGCGAAGTGCGCAATCGGCGCGTCCCGCGCGCGACCCCGTGTTCCTCGAAAGCGGCCTCACTTTAGCATCAGGGGATTTTTCCGACGGCAGCGGGGCCGCCCGCAGTGACATCCCGCTGCACGCCGTGGCACGGCATCGGTCTGCTCAGGCTCCCGAGCGGCGCGCCTCCAGTTCCTCCCAGCGCTCGTAGGCCACGCTCAGTGCCTGCGCCATCTCCGAGAGTCTCGCCTGGACTTCCATCGCCCGTGTGCGATCACGCTCGTACATCGCAGCCGAGCTGATCGACTCCGCCAGCGCGGCCTGCTCGGCTTCGAGCGTTTCGATGCGCGCTGGAAGCTGGTCGAGCTCGCGCCGCTCCTTGGCGCTGAGCGAGGATGGCCGCGGTGCGCCGGATGGCGGTGGCGTGGCCGGCCGGCTTGCCGCGGTGCTGCGTGCCGTGCTCGCCGGCGCCGGTCGCTGGCGCAGGTAGTCGGTGTAGCCGCCAACGTATTCCGAGATCCGTGCGCCACCCTCGAGCACGATGCTGCGCGTGACCACCGCGTCGAGAAAGGCGCGGTCATGCGACACCAGCAACACCGTGCCGGCGTAGTCGAGCAGCAGTTCCTCGAGCAGCTCCAGGGTTTCCAGGTCGAGGTCGTTGGTCGGCTCGTCGAGCACCAGCAGGTTGGACGGCCGTGCGAACAGGCGGGCCAGCAGCAGGCGGTTGCGCTCGCCACCGGACAGCGAACGCACCGGGCTGCGCGCGCGATCGGGCGTGAACAGGAAGTCCTGCAGGTAGCCCATCACGTGCTTGCGTTGCCCGCCGACCTCGACGAAATCCTTGCCTTCGCCCAGGGCCTCGAACACCGGCGCGTTTTCGTCGAGCCCGCCCGTCACGGCCTGCTTTCGCGATCCCGGCTGCACATCGGCCTCGCGATCACCGTGCAATACCTGGCCACGAAGCTGGTCGAAGTAGGCGATCTGCAGGTTGGTGCCCAGCCGCACCTCGCCCGACTGCGGTTCCAGCTGGCCGAGCAGCAGGCGGATCAGCGTGGTCTTGCCCACGCCGTTGCGGCCGATCAGGCCAACCCGGTCGCCGCGCAGGATGGTGGTGGAGAATCGGTCCACCAGGACCTGGCCACCAACCGCGTAGGAGATCGCGCGCGCCTCGCAGACGCGCTTGCCGGAATTCTCGGCCTCCGCGATCTCCATGTTGGCGCGGCCGGGCGCGTTGCGCCGCGCACCGAACTGCTCGCGCATCTCGACCAGCCGCTTGACCCGCCCCATGTTGCGCGTGCGACGGGCCTCGATGCCCTGGCGGATCCAGGCTTCCTCCTGTGCCAGGCGCTTGTCGAACAGATTGCGCTCCTGCGCCTCGGCGTGGGCACGCTCCTCCTTGCGGCGCAGGAAGTTCTCGTAGTCGCCCGGCCAGTCGGTGAGGCGGCCGCGGTCGAGCTCGACGATGCGCGTGGCGAGGTTGCGCAGGAAGGCGCGGTCGTGGGTGACGAACAGGATCGCGCCGGAGAAATTCTTGAGAAAGCTCTCGAGCCAGGCGATCGAATCGACATCGAGGTGATTGGTCGGCTCGTCGAGCAGCAGCAGGTCGGGGTCGCGCACCAGCGACTGCGCCAGCAGCACGCGTCGCTTGAGCCCGCCCGACAGCGTCTCGAAGCGCGCCGTCTCGTCCGCCTCGACCCGCGAGATCGCCTCGCGCACGCGGGCATCCAGCGCCCAGCCACCCAGCGCCTCGATGCGGCCCTGCAGCCGGCCGAGCTCGTCGATGCGTTCAGGATTTTCGTCGACCAGGTGCTGGTAGCGCGCCAACACCTCGCCCGCCTCGCCCAGTCCGGCGGCCACCACGTCGAACACCGTGCCGACCAGGCCGGCCGGAACATCCTGCACGAGGCGCGCGATGCTCAGGTTCTGTGCGCGCACGATCTCGCCGCCGTCGGCCGCGGTCTCGCCGTCGATGACGCGCAACAGGGTGGACTTGCCCATGCCGTTGCGGCCGATCACGGCGATGCGCTCGCCGCGTTCGACGACCAGGTTGACGTCCTCGAGCAGGACGGTGGCGCCCAGGCGCAGCTCGAGCGCGCGCAGTGTGAGCAGGCTCAAGCGCGCGCTCCGCAGATCGAGGTGCTCAGCTGCGCAGCTCCGTGGCGATCTCGAAACGCCCGTTCAGCGCCCGGTGGATCGGGCACTTGTTGGCGATGCCCAGCAGGTATTCGCGTTGCGCGGCGTCCAGGTCGCCGACCAGCTCGACCTGGCGCGAGATCCGGTACACCCCGCCGCTTTCCTCGTGGGTGATCTGCACGCGCACATCCTGCAGCGGCATCTGCTTGCGCCGCGCCACCATCGTGACGGTCAGCGCGGTGCAGGCGCCGAGCGCGGCGTCCAGCAGTTCATGCGGATCGGGCCCTGCGGCTTCGCCGCCGTCGGCCACCGGGATGTCCGAGACCAGCACGTTGGTGCCCGCCTCGATGCGCTGCCTGAACGGCCCTTCGGCCGCCTTGGCTACCTTGATCATTCCATCACTCCTGCGGCACGCGGCCGCGTTGCTGGAGGCATTGCTCCAGTTCAAGAAGACGTTGCGGCGTTCCGACGTCCGACCACAGTCCGTCGAATGGCGCGCCCCCCAGCTGCCCGTGCGCGGCGGCGCGGCGCAGCAGCGGCGCCAGCGGATAACGGCCGTCCTCGCACTCGAGCAGCAGCTCGGGACGCAGCACCGACAGCCCGCTGAAGGTCATCCGCGCTGCGCCGTCGTTGTGCACCCGGCCCTGGTGCAGGCCGAAATCGCCATCCGTCCGGTGCGCCGGGTTGGGCACGAGCACCAGGTGGGCCAGGTCTCCAGCAGGAAACGCACCTGCCAGCGCGACCAGGCCGGCGAAGTCGTACTCGGCGTAGACGTCGGCATTGACCAGCAGGAAGGGCGAACCGCCCAGCTGCCGCAGCGCGCGGAACACGCCGCCACCGGTCTCCAGCGGCGGATCGCCCTCCTCGGAGTAGTCGATGCGCACGCCCCAGGCGCTGCCGTCGCCCAGGTGCTCGCGGATCTGTTCACCGCGATAGCCCAGGTTCACCACGACGCGATCGACGCCCGCACGTGCGAGCCGGGTGATCGCGTGATCGATCAGCGGAACGCCCTGCACGCGCAGCAGCGGCTTGGGCAGGCGGTCGGTCAGCGGGCGCATGCGCTCGCCGCGACCCGCCGCCAGGATCATCGCCCGCGGCATGCTCATGCCGCCAGTCCCAGCTGGTCGAACAGGGCCAGCAGCGCACCGAGCTCCGCGTACCGCCCCGCGACCTCGCGCACGTAGCGGATGAAGCGCGGCGCGTCCTCCAGGTACTGCGGCTTGCCGTCGCGATGGCGGATGCGCGCGAAGATGCCCAGCACCTTGAGATGGCGCTGCACGCCCATCAGGTCGAAGGCGCGCTGGAAGTCGGCCGGCTGTCCGATCCCCGCCTGCGCGGCGAGCACGCGGTAGCGCGCCGTCCACTGCGCGATGCGCGGCTCCGGCCAGGACAGGAACGCATCCTTGAACAGGCAGACCAGGTCGTAGGTCACCGGCCCGTACACCGCGTCCTGGAAATCGAGCACGCCGGGATTGGGCTGCGAACGCATCAGGTTGCGCGGCATGTAGTCGCGGTGCACGAACACGCGTGGCTGCGCCAGTGCCGACTCCACCAGCAGCGCGCAACTTGTCTCCCACGCGGCGCGCTGCGCCGGATCCAGGGACCGTCCCAGGTGGCGCTGCACGTACCAGTCGGGGAACAGGTCCAGTTCACGCCGCAGCAGCGCCTCGTCGTAGTCCGGCAGCAGCTCGCCGCGCGAGGCGGCCTGCAGGCGCACCAGCGCCGCGATCGCGTCCTCGAACAGTGGATCGGCATTGTGCTCGTCGATCACGTCCAGGTAGGTCTGCCGGCCCAGGTCGTCGAGCAGCAGGAAACCCTGCGCCAGGTCGCGGTGCAGGACGCGCGGCACGTGCAGCCCGGCCGCCCCGAACAGCTCCGCGATGCGGATGAAGGGCGCGCAGTCCTCCCGTTCGGGCGGCGCGTCCATCAGCACCCAGCTCTGCGCGGAGTCGTTCCGGGTGACCCGGAAATAGCGGCGGAAGCTGGCATCGGCGGAGGCCGGCGCGAAGCCGGCCTGGTCCGGATCCAGGTGCAGGCAGGACAGCGCCCAACGGCGCGCCGCGAGCGCACGTGGGTCCAGCGGGGGCGGAAAAGGGCTCACGGCAGGAAGACGACGGGCATCGACGGGAGATTAGCGATTGCGCCCTGCGCGGGCAAAAAACATACTGCCGTGCTCGCGAGGCACCCCGCGCCTCCTTCCGATCTGCAGCACCGCCATTCCGCCCCGCCTCGTGTCGTCCGGACTTCCCCGCTCCGCGCCCCTGGCGCTGCTGGCCTGCCTTGCCTGCGCCAGTGCCCTGGCCGACGACGTCGAGCCACTCAAGCCGGTCGAGGAGAGGGGCTGCACGCAGCTGCAGTTCGCCTACGAGACACCCGAGGTGGTGTTCGACGAGCGGCTCTACCTGAATGCGGACCAGGCCATGCTCAAGCGCGGCGGGCTGTCGAACCTCGCCGGCGCCGTCACCGTGCGCCAGGGCGACAAGATCTTCTCGGCCGAGGAACTGAGCTTCGACGAGGCGACCCGCACCGTGACGGTCAGGAGCGAGTCGCTGTTCCGCAACAAGGACATCGTGATCAAGAGTCGCGAGGCGCAGTTCGACCTCGACCAGGAGACCGGCGCCTTCGTCGGCACGGAGTTCACCCTGCCCGGACGCGCGGCGCGCGGCCAGTCGGAGCGCATCGAGGTCGACTCCAAGGGCCACGTGCACCTGACCGATACCTTCTACACCACCTGCGCGCCGGGCTCCGACGCCTGGTACCTGCAGGCCTCCGACATCCGCCTGGACCACGCCGAGGGGCTGGGCTCGGCGCGCAACACCCGGCTGCGCTTCATGGGCGTGCCGGTGATCTACCTGCCCTACTTCCAGTTCCCGATCGACAACCGCCGCCGCACCGGCCTGCTCTATCCCACCGTGGGCCAGATGAGCGGCTCGGGCGTCGACCTGCGCTGGCCGGTCTACGTCAACCTCGCGCCCAACTACGACCTCACGCTGACGCCGCGCTACCTGAGCGAGCGCGGCATCCAGCCGGGCCTGGATTTCCGCTACCTGCTCGCCAAGGGCGAAGGCAGCGCGCGCTACGAGTACCTCGACGACCGCAAGTTCGGCGAGGACCGCAGCCTGTTCCGCTTCGACCACACCAGCCTGATCAACCGGCGGCTGGGCCTTGAGGCGACGTACGCGGAGACCAGCGACCGCAACTACTTCGAGGACCTCGGCGGAACGCTGTCGAGTTCCTCGATCACCCACCTCGAGCAGACCGCGAAGCTGACCTACCAGGCGCCGGCCTCGTACACGATCACGGCGCTGGTGCAGAACTTCCAGCCGATCGCCACGACGCTGACCGACGTCGACGATCCGTACAAGCGCCTGCCGCAGATCCGCTTCCGCACGCGCACGCAGCCGCTATTCGACACCCGCGCCGGCATCGAGTCCGAGTACGTCAATTTCGCGCGCGACGATTCGGTCGAAGGCGGGCGCCTCGTGCTCGATCCCTACCTGCAGTACGAGCGGCAGTCGGCGGCCTGGTACGTGATCGGCCAGGCTGACCTGCACCACACGCATTACGAACTGACCGAGACCGCGCCGGGCCAGCGGCAATCGCCGGACCGCACGCTGCCCATCGTCAGCGCCGAGGCCGGCCTGCGCTTCGAGCGCGTCACCGAGAAGGGCCGCCTGCAGACCCTGACGCCGCGCGGCTTCCTGCTCTACGTGCCGTACGACGACCAGGACGACCTGCCGTTGTTCGACACCGGCGAGCCGGACTTCGACTTCGTGCAGCTGTTCGCACGCAACCGCTTCTCGGGCGAGGACCGCCTGGCCGACGCCCGTCACATCGCCGGGGCGGCCACGCTGCGCGAACTCGATCCCGATACCGGCGAATCGCGCTGGAGCGCCTCGGTCGGACAGCTCTACCGGATCGAGGCCCCGCGCGTGGGGCTGCCGGAAGACCCGCCGCCCGAGCGCGGCGCCACCGAGTTCATCGCCCAGTTCGACTACCGCATCTCGCGGTCCTGGCGCGCGGTGGTGGCCGCTCAGTGGGCGCCCGAGGACAGCGAATTCGATCGAACCCAGGTCGGCCTGCGCTACCGCGCGCCCGACCGCCGGCGCCAGCTGGACCTGTCCTACCGCTACCGCCGCGACATCCTCGAACAGGCCGACCTGAGCTTCCTGACGCCGATCGCCGGCGCCTGGAAATTTGCGGCCCGCACCCGTTTCTCGCTGCAGGACAGCGAGACGCGCGAGAACTTCGCCGGCGTCGAGTACAGCACCTGCTGCTGGGCCGTGCGCGTCTCGTACCGGCGCTTCATCGGCGATGCGACCGGAGATTTCGACAGCGGCGTGTACCTGCAGCTGCAGCTCAAGGGGCTGGCCAGCCTGGGGGCCGGCGGCACGACCCTGCTGCCCGATTCGGAAATCGACGGCGAGCGTCCGCAGTAGCGCGGGCGGGAGCCTGAAAAACAGGGCGAACCTAGGCGCTTCCGGGCGGTCCCAGGACGGTCGCGTGATAC
>CAMLNE010000171.1 GCA_946481265.1 uncultured Panacagrimonas sp.
GGTCTTCCGCGCCGCGATCACCGAGCACTGGTTGCCGGCGATGCAGCGCCAGCGACCGCAGCTGATCGTCGTGTCGGCCGGCTTCGATGCGCATGCGCAGGATCCGCTGGCCGACCTGCGGTTCAGCTACGAGGACTACCACTGGATCGGCACCGTGTTGCGCGACGTGGCGGGGCAGTACTGCGAGGGCCGCGTGGTGGCGACGCTCGAGGGAGGCTACGACCTGCACGCGCTGGCGCGCAGCGTCGAGTCCTTCACGCAGCCGTTCCTGGGGCTCTGAGGGGATGGCGGAAGCGGTGCGGGCATGACCATCCGCAACCTGGACGTGCTGTTCCGGCCGCAGCGCGTGCTGTGGCTGGGCGAGGCGCAGTCGGCCGGCCAGCGCGCCGTGCTGGCCAAGGTGCGCGCTGCCGGCGTGCCGCTCAGCGAGGCGCTCGACGTCGCCGAGTTCGAACCGGTCGCCACCGGCGAGCGCGCGCTGGGCGTGATCGTCCAGGAGCGTGACGCCGTCGCGTCCGTGGTGCAGCGCTTCGGCCAGCTGGGTTGCCGCGCACTGATCTGGCCTCTGCACGACCCGCCCTCGCACGTGGTGCTGGAGGCGGCGCGCGAATGCACCTTGCGCATCCTCGGCCCGCGCAGCGTGGGCCTGTCGCACTCCGCCGGCTTCGACGCCTCGATCCTGCCGCAGAAGACCTCGCCGGGATCGCTGGCCCTGATCGTGCAGTCGCAGACCGTCGCGGCCGCGGCCGTCGACTGGGCGGCCGGCCGGCGCATCGGCTTCTCCTGGGTGGCGGTGACCGGTGGCGAGAGCGACGTGGACATCGCCGACCTGCTCGACTACGCCGCGCTCGACGAGGCCACCCACAGCGTGGCGGTGGAGGTCGGGCGCATTCGCGGCGCGCGCAAGTTCATGTCGGCGGCGCGGGCCTGTGCGCGAGCCAAGCCGACCGTGATCCTGCAGACACGACTGGCCGATCGCACGGCCGCCGGCGCCGACCCGGTCCGGTCGGCCGCCTTCGCCCGCGCCGGCCTGGTCGAGGTGCCGAGCCTGCCGGCACTGTTCGATGCGCTGGCCGCGCTACAGCACCTGCCGACCTTGAGCCGCTCGCAGGTACTCGTGGTCGGCAACGGCGCCGCGCTGTGCGCGCTGGCGGTCGATGCCGTGCTGCGCAACGGCCTGCGTATCGTGGAATGGAGCCCCGCCCTGCAGGACAGCGTGAAGGCGCGCCTGCCGACTGCCCGCTTCCGGCCGGGTGCCGTCGACATCGGCGATCCGGCGTCGGAGGAGATCATCGCGATCCTGCGCATGCTGCTCGCCGGCGCGGGCGCCGATGTACTGATCTACGTGCGCAGCCCGGTCGCCGGCTATCCGCACGAGCCGGTCGCCACGGCGCTGGCGGCCGCCCGGCTCGGACCGCGACTGCTGACGGTGTGGCTGGGGCTCGAATCGGCCTTGCAGGCGCGACGCCTGAGCGCGGAGGCCGGCCAGTCGACCTTCACCTCGCCGGACGCGGCCGCACGCGCCGTGAGCTATCGGTGGGAGTACACGCGCAACCGTGAGCTGCTGACGCAGACACCGCCACCGCGGCGACCCTCGCGCCTGGATCCGCAGCGCGTCACGCAGGACCTGCTCGAGCAGCTCGGTGCCGGCACCGACACCCGGCCGGAGGCGGCGCTGTCGCTGCTGCGCGCCTACGGGATCGATTCGCAGTCGCGTATCCGGAGCGGGTCGCTATGCCTTCGCGTGGCGCTCGAGCGTCATCCGGAACTGGGCATGCACCTGAGCCTGCGCGTGGATGCGGGAGGACTGAACACGCCCACCGCCTACGGCTTCGTGCCGCTGGATGGCCTGCTCGCCGCGCGGCTGCTGGCCGCCGCCGGCCTGGAGGCCGGACCGCGGCTCGAGGCGCGCGATCTTCAGGCCGCGGAGGCGGCCCTGGTGGCGCTGTCGCAGATCGCGATGGACCAGCCGAATGTCGAGGGCATCGTCCTGCGCCTGGTGGTGGATGCCGGACGCGCCCGTGCGGCGCGCGATGCACAGCTGCTGCTCACCCCGGGACCGGCGCCGGAACGCGAGCGGCTGGCCCTGGCACCTTACCCGGCGGCGCTGCGCCAACGCGTCCGCCTGCGCGACGGCAAGGAACATGTGCTGCGGCCGGTGCGGCCAGAGGACGAGCCGGCGGTGATCGAACTGCTGCAGAGTCTGGACGCGGAGACGGTGCGCCTGCGCTTCTTCGCGCACATCCGCTACTTCAGCCACGCGATGGCGGCGCGCATGACGCAGATCGACTACGACCGCGAACTGGCGCTGGTGGCGCACGCGGTCGATGCACCCGACGCCTTGCGCGCGATCGGTACGCTCATCGCGGATCCCGACAACGCAGCCGCGGAATTCGCCCTGCTGGTGCGCCGGGATTGCGGCCGCCTGGGGCTCGGCCGCCTGCTTCTGGGGGCGCTGGTCGATCACGCGCGACGTCGTGGCATCGGCCGCGTATGGGGCGTGGTGCTGGCCGAGAACCGTCCGATGCTGGAGCTGGCGCGTGCGATGGGTTTCAGGCGCCAGCTGGATCCGGACGATGCGAGCTGCCGGCGCGTCGAGCTTCTACTTGCCGAAAACAACCCATGAACGAACTGGAGATCGCGCAGCCTTTTCTGACCAGCCTGGCGATCGGCCTGCTGATCGGTCTCGAACGCCAGCGCCGGCCGGGCGCGCAGGCCGGCCTGCGCACCCTTCCGCTGGTGGGACTGCTCGGGTGCATGTGCGCGATGCTGCAGGCCCGACACGGAGCCGGGTGGATGCTGCCGACCGGGCTGCTGGCGACGGCGCTGATGATGGTCGTGGCCCATTGGGAGGATGGGGACCAGAAGGATGCGGGCACCACCACGACGGTGGCCGTGATGCTGTGCTTCGGCCTGGGAGCCTTGAGCTGGCATGGGCACTTCCAGCTTGCGGTCGGTACCGCGCTGGCCGTCACCGCGCTGCTCCACTTCAAGGACGAACTGCACGGGTTCGCGGCGCGCCTGTCGCGTGACGACGTGGTCGCCGTGCTGCGCTTCATCGTGCTCAGCGTGCTGTTGCTGCCACTGCTGCCCAACCGCGGCTACGGACCCTACGAGGCGCTCAATCCCTACGCGCTGTGGTGGATGGTCGTGCTGATCTCGGGCCTGAGCCTGGGCGGATACCTGCTGCTCAAGCTGGTCGGGCCGGGCAAGGGCGTGCCGCTGATCGGGGTGTTCGGCGGCCTGGCCTCGAGCACCGCCACCACGCTGAGCTTCACGCGACAGGTGCAGGTCGATGCACGCCAGGCGCCGATGGCCCAGACCGTCATCCTGATTGCCAACCTGATGGTCCTGATCCGCCTGGCGGTCCTTGCCGCCGTGATCGCGCCGGCGGTGTTGCCTGCGCTGCTGCCGGGACTGGGCGGAGCGCTGCTGACCGGGGGCGCGGTGGTGCTGCTCGGCCTGCGCCGCAGGACGGATGGCAGTAATCCGGACATCGAGGTGGGCAATCCGGGCGAACTGCGGGCGGCACTGGGTTTCGCGCTGCTCTACGGGCTCATGCTGGTGATCGTGGCGGCGGTGCAGGACCGGGCCGGCGACACCGGCGTCTACATCGCCGCGATGCTGGCGGGCCTCACCGATGTGGATGCGATCAGCCTGTCGGCGCTCGACCTGCTCAAGACCGACCGCATGGCGGCGGGAGCGGTCGCCAACGCGGTGCTGATCGCCGTGCTCGCCAACCTCGTGTTCAAGGGCGCGATGGTGCATTTCATCGCCGGGGCGGCGCTGACGCGGCCGGTGTTCCGCGGCTTCGCGGCGATGGCGATCGGGCTGGCCGCGGGTCGCGCCGTCGGGGCGCTGGGCAGCGCCTTCTGAGTCAGGACGGCCACGCCTTGCCGACGGCGTGGCTGGCATACTTCGGCATCTGTACCGGCTGCGAGGCCGGAAACCCGACATTCCCGAACCGACTGGCCCGTCACGGCCCGCGCGGCCACGGGCACACGTTCTGGCTGCCATGTATTCACTGCGTTTTCGCATCGCGCGCTGGGTGCTCGCCCACCGCACGGTTTCCTGGGTCCTGTTTGTCCTGGTCACCGCCTTCTTCCTCGCGGGGATGCCCAAGGTCAAGCTGGAGACGATCTTCTCCGACCTGCTGCCGTCCGACGATCCTTTCGTCCAGACCTTCAAGGATCATCCGAACTTCGGCAATCCGCTCACCGTGGCGGTGATGATCAAGCGCAAGGACGGCGACATCTACAACGCCGAAACCATCGCCAAGGTGTGGAAGTTCACGCGCGACATCGATCTGACGCCGGGCGTGGACCACGACCTCATCCTGTCGGTGACCACGAGCAAGGCGCGTTATACCGAGGCCACGCCCTACGGCATCGACATGCGGCCGCTGATGGGCGACATCGCCCCCACGACGCCGGAAGAGGTCGCCCAGTTCAAGGAGCGGGTGGGCAAGTCGCCCAACACGAAGGTGTTCCTGATCTCCGGCGACGATACCGCCACCCTGATCACCGCGACATTCATCGAGCACCAGGTCGAATATGGCGAGGTGTTCGAGTTCGTGCAGAAGCTTGCCGCCGATGCGCGCGACGAGCACCACGAGATCTATGTCACCGGTCACCCGATCCTGATCGGCTGGGTCTACCAGTACACGGTGCAGATGCTGATGATCTTCGGCGTGACGGTGGGCGCGTTGCTGCTCGCGTTGGTGCTGTACATGCGCAACGCGGTCGGCATCCTGACGCCGGTCATCACCAGCTCGGTGGCGGCGATCTGGGCCTTCGGCCTGGTCGGCTGGCTCGACGTCTCGATCGAGCCGCTGCTGATGGTCGTGCCGCTGCTGCTCATCGCGCGTTCGTTCTCGCACTCGGTGCAGTTCACCGAGCGCTACTACGAGATCTACGCGCACGTGAAGGACCGCGCCAAGGCCGCGGAGATCACGATGGGCGTGATGATGGCGCCGTCCATCCTGGGCATCATCACCGACATCATCGGCATCGCCGTGGTCGCGGCCGCGCCGATTCCGGCGATGTGGCGCCACGCGCTGTTCTGCGGCATGTGGGCGGTATGGCTGATCCCGACCGGGGTGGTGCTGGTCTCGCTGCTGCTGGCCACGCTGCCGACGCCGGACAACGTCGAGAAGTTGATCGGGCGTGGCGAGAGCTCCGGTGCACACCGGCGCTTCCAGGCGCTGCTGACCGGTATCGCCCGACTCACCTACGGCAGGCGGGCGCGCTACACCGGCGCGGTCCTGCTGGTGTTCGGCGTGGCGGCCACCTGGACCGCGGCGCAGATCAAGATCGGCAACCCGGTGGAGGGCACCAACCTGCTGTGGGAGGACTCTGATTTCAATACCGCGGTGCGGGCCATCAACGACCACTTCCCCGGCGTCAACACGCTGGAACTGGTGCTGGAGAGCAAGGCACCCGAAGCCGAGGAATGGACCGTCACGCGGGCCGAGACGGTGATGACCATGCTCAAGCTGCAAACCCTGATGGAGCAGGGAGAGGATCCACCGCGTGCGACGCTGTCGTTCAACGACTACCTGCGTGAGTCCAACCGCCTGTTCCAGGGCGGCAACCCGAAGTGGCTGCCGCTGGACAACCGTGACCGTGCGGTCAACGCGGCGGCCATCGGCGTGATGATGGGGTCCAGCGCGAAGAACTACGGACACGTCATCGACGACACCATGCAGCACGGCACGGTGTCGCTCTGGTACAAGGACAACAAGCAGGAGACGGTGGACGCGGCGCTCGCCGCGGCGCGCAAGGCGATCGCCGAGGTCGGCCAGGAGCACGAGTTCTTCCGCATCCGTCTGGGCACCGGCGTCATCGCGCTGCAGGAGGCGGTGAACATCGTCGTCGACCGCTTCCATTGGGTGATGCTCGGCCTGCTGAATGTGGCGATCTTCCTGCTGTGCAGCTTCGCCTACCGGTCCTTCATCGCCGGCCTGCTGCTGCTGGTGCCGGTGAACCTGTCCAACCAGGTGATGATCGCGTCCATGCACCTGATGGGCGTGGGACTGGACGTGAACTCGCTGATCGTCGCCGCCATCGGCGTGGGCGTAGGCATCGACTACGGCATCTACCTGCTGTCTCGCATCTGCGAGGAGTACCACGCGCACGAACGCGACTGGGGCGCGGCCATCACCGCGGCGCTTCGGACCACGGGCAAGGCGATCATGTTCACCGCCACGATCATGACCGTCGGCGTGCTGCCCTGGTATTTCATGTCCGGGCTCAAGTTCCTTGCCGACATGGGCCTGCTGCTGGTGGTGATCATGTCCATCAACATGGTCATGGCGCTGCTCGTGCTGCCGTTGCTGGTCTGGTTCATCAAGCCGGGCTTCGTCGCGCGCGACGATCTGCTGGTCGGCGAGGGCGTGGACCTGTCGATGTTCACCGATGCCGCCCAGGACGAGGCAAAGGCGGTCGCGTGATCGTCCGGCACCGCGACTTCTCCAGGAACCCGCGCATCCTCTGGACGGTCTGCTCCGGGGTGTAGCATCGCTGCGCGCATCGCGCGCCCAACAGGGAGTTCAACATGCAGAACCTCATCGGTTCCTTGGTACAGCAATTCGGACTGCGCCCGGAACAGATCCAGGCCGGCGCGGGCGTGGTCCTGCAACTCTTCCAGGAGAAGGCCGGCGGCGCGGATTTCCAGCAACTGCTGGCCAGCCTGCCGGGCGCACAGGCCTGGATCGAGAAGGCGCAGGCCTTGCCGCAGCAGGGCGGATCGGGCGTCGGCGGGCTGCTCGGCCAGGCGTCGAGCATCCTGGGAGCGGTCACCGGGCAGGACGCGTCGGGTCTGGCCGGGATTCTCGGCAAGCTGGAAGCCGCCGGGTTCAACGCGCAGTCGGCGACGCAGTTCGTGCCGGCACTGCTCGAGCAGCTGAAGGGTGCGGCAGGTGCCGATGTGCTGGGCAAGGTCCTGCAGCAGGTTCCCGCTCTCAAGGGCGGCGGCGGGTTGCTCGGCGGCCTGCTCCGCTGAAGGCTCGCAGGTCGGACATGACGGGCAAGGCCGGAGGCAGCGTCTGAATCGCCGGGTCGCGTTAAGCGGGTTGCTGATCGGCGCCCTCACGCTGGTCGTCGTGGCGATCGCCGTCGGATTCGCGCTGCCCGGGCAGGCCAGCGTGGAGCGTCGGATCGTGATCGAGCGTCCCGCAGCGACGGTCTTCACCGTGCTCAACGGCTTTCGCCATTTCCGGCGGTGGTCGCCGTGGGAAGGACTCGACCCGGCGATGCAGCAGGCCGTCGAGGGACCGATCAGCGGCGTAGGTGCGCGCTACAGCTGGAGCAGCCAGATGGAGTCGGTGGGAGAGGGCAGCCGGCGGATCGTCGGCTCGATGCCATATCGCCGCATCGAGATGGAACTGGATCTCGCCGGCACGGATGCGGTCAGCACCTCGCGCTTCGAACTCGAACCCAAGGCGGGTGGCACCGAGGTGACCTGGATCCGCGAGGTGCAATTCTCCGGCCTGCTCGAACGCTACCGGGGCCTGTTGCTCGAGGGCAGGCAGGGGCCGGACCAGGAGCGGGGGCTGGCGCAGCTCAAGGCGCACGTCGAGTCCCTGCCGGATGTGGATTTCTCCGACATCACGGTGGAACGCATCGAGGTCGGGGCGCGGCCCATCGCCTACGTCTCGGGTCGCAGCAACACCGAGCCGGTGGCCATCGCGCGTGCCTATGACAAGGCATTCGCGCAGGTCACGGCCGCCCTCTCGCGCGACGGCGTCAAGCCCGCCGGGCCGCCGCTGGCGATCGGGCGACGCTGGGATGCCGGTCGGCGCATCTACGAATTCGATGCGGCCATCCCGGTCCCGCGGGGGACCGCCAAGCCGCGGACCGACCGCAATGTGAAGATCGGAATGACCTATGCCGGCACCGTGCTGCACTCGGTGCACCGCGGACCGCATGACGGCCAGGGAACGCACCTGCGCAAGCTGATGGCCTACAAGCAGGCGGCCGGTTTCGAGTCGAACGGCTCGCCCTGGGACGTCTACATCGCGGACACGGACCGGCCCGGGGCGGTCGAGGTCACCGAGACCTACGTGCCGGTGCGATGAGCGCCGGCGAACAGGATCGAGGCGGTGCGCCCGAGGCGCAGAAGAATCCGCCCGTGTTCGACGCGCGCGCCTTCCTCTCGCAGCTCACGCTGGAGCCGGGCGTCTATCGCATGTACGGCGCCGGCGGGGACCTGCTCTACGTGGGCAAGGCGCGCAACCTGCGCAAGCGGGTGAGTTCCTATTTCCTGCGCGCCTCGGGGGATCCGCGCATCGAGGCCATGGTCTCGCAGGTGGCGCGCGTCGAGGTGACGATCACCCACACCGAGGACGAGGCGCTCATCCTCGAGTCGAATCTCATCAAGGAATTGTCGCCGCGCTACAACATCGTCTATCGCGACGACAAGAGTTATCCCTACGTGCGCTTCAGCACGCACCAGTTCCCGCGGATCGGTTACTACCGCGGCGCCAAGACCGGAAAGGACCGCTACTTCGGCCCGTTCCCCAGCGCCAGCGCGGTGCGCGAGACCCTCTACACGCTGCAGAAGCTGTTCAAGCTGCGACCCTGCCGCGACAGCTTCTTCGCCAACCGCCAGCGGCCTTGCCTGCAGCACCAGATCAAGCGTTGCTCTGCGCCCTGTGTCGGGCTGGTGACGCCCGAGGATTACGCGCGAGACCTGCGCAACGCCGCGCGCCTGCTCGAGGGCAAGGGCGACGAGCTGGCGAGCGAGCTGGCGGTCGAGATGGATCGGGCCTCGGAAGCCGAGGAGTTCGAGCTCGCGGCACGGCTGCGTGACCACGGCGTCACCACAGCGCTCACGGACGT
>CAMLNE010000172.1 GCA_946481265.1 uncultured Panacagrimonas sp.
CCGGGCCGCGCCTTCGGCGACGAGGACGGCCTGCTCTGCCTGGACCGCGACGGCTTCCTGAGCCTGTCGCGGCTGATCCCCGGCCGCCGGCGCAAGCTCGGCGGGCTACGTCATGCTGCGTCTTCCGCACGAGGTCAAGGACATCTTCCGCGCCTGGCTGGACGCGCACCTGCCCGGGCGGGCGGAACACGTGATGAGCCTGGTGCGGCAGATGCACGGCGGGCGCGACTACCGGTCGGACTGGGGCGTGCGCCAGCGCGGCCGCGGCCATTACGCGGCGCTCATCGCGCAGCGCTTCGCCGTCGCCTGCCGGCGCCTGTCCCTGGATGCAGGCGCCCGGCGCGCACTGGATACGCGCCAGTTCTGCCCACCCCCCAGGGAAGGAGATCAGCTTCGACTGCTGTAGGAACCGCGGACGCCTGCCGCGCCTCCGGCTGCGGGCAGGGTCTATCGCGACAGGCCCGTCCTGCGACTTGCACGGTGATGTCGCCGCGTCACTCGATTCGCCTCGGCGGCATCGCGGATGACTTGAGACACAGTCGCATCGGGTCGCGATCTGCATGCAACCGCGTCTCGAAGCGCCGCGTGGTGGCGCGCCGGGTGCCGACGAGGAATGGAACGGCGCTTGCCAGAAAACAACCGGACGACCGCCATGTCGTCCTGCGTCGACGCGATACCGCGCGCTTCGCGAATACCCGGGCCGGAGGCTGCCACATGGACCCCAGGAACAAATGGGATGACGACGATGAATGGAACGCGCCGCGACGCAAACTCCCGCCCGCCGTGGTCGAGCGCGCCAATCGCTCGGGTCGCCGCGGGTGGCGCCTCGTCATCGCCTGCATGTACGTGCTCGCCGCGCTGCTGATCCTCGTCCAGATCCTGCGCTTCTATCTCGGGCCGGCGTGATCCGGCGCCTGACCCGCAGCGTCGCCTGGCGCACCGTCCATGCGGGAACCGGCATGTCGAGACGATGCGGCGCAGCTGCCGCGGCAGGCGACACCCGTCACCGTCGCCCGGGCGCCGTGCGCAAGACGCCGCGGGCGACGGGCGCAGTCGATGCTCAGGCGCGGATCGGTACGCGGCCCTGCTCGTCCTGCAGCGCGATGTCCCGGTAGCGGCACTTGCCTTCGCCGCGCTGGAACACCGTGTTGGCGATCAGCCAGACGCCGACGATGCGGCTGGGCAGTTCGCCGCCGATCGCCCGGCGATAGTCATCGACGAGGTTGCGACGCTCGCCGAGCCACTGGCCCAGCTCCGAGGTGCCGCTGCGGACCACCCAGTGCGTCTCGCGCTCGCTCCACCAGGCCAGCGGGCACTGGAAGATGGTGTCGACCGGCAGCGCGGC
Source organism: uncultured Panacagrimonas sp. (assembly GCA_946481265.1). The sequence goes on from CAMLNE010000172.1 coordinate 1,346, forward strand.
GCTCCACATCCAGGTCAGGTCCAGGCCGTTGTCGAACTCGACCGCCAGCGACAGATAGTCGTGCGTGGGCTCGATGTGCTCGGGCAGCGCGGAGGGCAGCTGTTCCACGCACCACGACCATTCGACGACGCTGTCCGGCGTCAGCGGACGATCGACCGGAAACTGCAGGATGCCGACATCGGCATGCGTGTGGCAGCACAGTTCCTGGTTGCCGTCCGCGGCGGGCGCCGGATCCGGGGCGAAGATCTCGCCCCGTCCCAGGCGCCACAGGTAATGCCAGCCGCCGGGCGGCTCCACCGGGGCCTGCGCGCGGCGCAGCGCGGCACCGAACCACTCGGGCTCGAGCTGCGCTGCGGCCTGCAAGCCCTGCATCGCATCGCCACGCCACTGGATCACCGCGACCTCGTATCCACCGGCGAAATCGACGCGCGGCCAGGCCGGCTCGAAGGCACCGTGGCGGTCGGCGAATTCGCCCGAGGGCTTGCTGGTCAGCCACAGCTTTCCTCCCTGCTGAACCTGCAGGCTGCTGGCGTTGCCGACGATCTTGTCCACCTCGCTATCGCCGACCCGGTACCACAGGCCAACCTTGGGCTCGAAACCGATGTCGAAGGCGCTCGAGGCGTAGACCATGCCGTTGGCCAGCAGGCTGACCGCCTGCCCCTCCGGCAGCACGATGCCGCTATCGATCCACGGCGTGGTCGACGCCGGAATGTGCAGCCAGTCGCAGCGCAGCACCGACTCGCCCAGGCCCGCGAGTGCGCGCTCGATGCGGGGACGGAAATCGGCGGGCGGCTTGCGGGCCTCACCGCGCAGGCGACGTGCCAGGCGGGAGCCCATGAAGCGCAGCGTGGTGGGCAGGGCTGACGGGGCGTTGCGGACGACCGACATGCGGGTTCCTCCAGGGCGGCGATCTTCTGGGTGGTGGGACAGGCTGCACGAATCTGCGCGCGATGGCGATCAGGCGCCGGCCTCGGCGGGGATGCCCTCGGCCACCGGGAAGGGGCCCGGCGTGCCGGTCGAGGCCTGGTACATGCGCCGCCACAGGCGATGGCCGAGACGATCGACGCGGCGCACCGTCGCGAGGAAATCGTGGCGCGCCTGGACATCGACGAAGGGGCTGGGCAGCAGCGGGTCGTAGACCACGTGGCGGATCGCACGACCACCGATCAGGAACACCTCGCGGGCGCCCGCCTCCGGACTCAGCGCATCGGCGCCCTGCATCCAGTCCTCGAGCTGCTGACGCAGCTTGCGGTAGTTCGCGCTGAGCGCCTTGCCGTCCCATAGCCGGCGCACGCGCGCTTCGCGCACGTCATCGAAACCGGTGGCGGCGAACACGCTGGCCTGCCGCTCCAGGCCGACCTGGTACAGGCGTCCGCGCACCGCGTCGAGATCACGCTCGATGTTGTCCGGGCGCAGGTACAGGCCGCGCTCGAACTCGCGGAAGCCCAGCATGTCGAGCGCGCGCCGGCGTGCGCGCAGCGCCGCACGATCGCTGCGCCCGAGGGCGCCGCAGTGCACGGCGATGTAGCCGCCGCTCCATTCGCGCACGCGCTGCTCGGCGGTGCGCCAGGTGGCGACATCGTCGGCCAGCTCGTGAGCACGCGCGCTGAGCAGGTAGCTGCCGCGCTCGGCGGCGACGATCAGGCCGTCGGCCGCGAGCCGTGCCAGCGCCACGCGCGCGCTGTTGTCGCTGATGCCGAACAGGGCGCAGGCGGTGACGGCGTCGCGCGCCGACAGCGGCTCGGGATCCGCCGCCAGCAGCAGGTCGAGGATCAGGCCGCGCGGCTTGGGCTTCATGCCGGAACGGTTGCCAGCTGGGCGTCCAGCTGCTCGTTGAACCGCGCCAGCGCGGACTCGAAGCGGCCGAACCGCAATGCCTCGTTCGCACCGGTGGCCAGGCCCGCCTGGATCGCCTCGAACTGCGCGTAGTCCTCCGTGAACGTGTCACGGTAGAGCTTCACGTTGCGATCCCAATGCGTGCGGGCACGCTCGGTCGTGGGTGCTTCGGGGATCAGTGCGAAGTCCACGATGCGCGTGGCGTTCACCGCCAGGGGCTCGAGCCGCGTCACCTGCGCATGGTCCGGCTGGACCAGCACCACCGTGCCCGGAAAGAAGTAATAGAGCAGGTTGCCGACCTCACGTGGATGCATGTCGTCCGGCCTGGCGCCGGCCCGCAGGTTTTCCTTGACGAAGAACACGCGGCGATTCAGCCCGTCCTCGTCGACGACCTGCACGTTGTCGGCAAACATCGGCGCGATCGTGTCGCGGTGCGCGGTCTTGACGTGATAGCTCTCGAAGGCGCCTTCGACCACCAGCTTCCAGTTGCTGCGCACGTCGAGCCGGCGTGGCGCGTAGGCGACGTGATCGCCCAGGCCCATGCCTTCGAGTTCGTCGACGAAGGCGCCGAGACTGGCATTGCCGTGGTCACCGACGCAGTCCGGATCCGGGATCACCCAGACGATGCCGGCGCGTTGCAGCACCGCCACCGGACGAAGACCGGTCGCCTCGGGCCGCAGTCCGGGAAACCCTTCCCGGCGCGGCAAGCCGACCAGCGCGCCGTCCGCGGCATAGGACCAGGCGTGGTAGGGGCAGGAAAACCGCTCGCGCCCGCAGCCCTCGCCGGCCGTCACCACGCGCGCACCGCGGTGGCGACAGACGTTGAGGAAGGCGCGCAGGGTTCCATGCCCGTCACGCGTGAGCAGCAGCGGCACGCCGAGCACATCGCCGGACCACCAGCTGCCCGGCTGCGCGAGAACCGATGCCGGCGCGACGGCCTGCCAATGGCGCCGCATGAGCGCGACTTCCCGCAGGTGGCGCGCCTCGTCGAGGTAGCGCCCCACCGGCGAGCGCGATTCGTCCGCGCCCATTTCCGGCCGGCCGCTGGCCAGCAGCGCGCGGGCGCGCGCCAGCAGGCTCGCGGCGGCCGCCGGTTTCATGCGGCTGAAGCCGCCTGGAAGCGCTCGAGATGGTGATCGCGATCGCCGAAGCGCGTGCCGAACGCGGTCAGCTGGCGGAAGTAATGACCGACATCGAGTTCCTCGGTCATGCCGATGCCGCCGTGCAGCTGCACCGCCTGCTGTGCCACGAACTTCGAGGCCTTGCCCAGGTAGGCCTTGGCCGCCGACACCGCGCGCCGTCGTTCCAGCGCATCGGCGAGGTCGGCCTTGCCGGTCGCCAGCAGCACCATCGAGCGCGACTGCTCGAGCTCGACGAACATGTCGACCAGGCGGTGCTGCAGGACCTGGAAGCTGCCGATCGCCACCCCGAACTGCTTGCGCGTGCGAAGGTAGGCGCTGGTGCGCTCGAACAGCGCCTTCATGCCGCCGAGCGCCTGCGCGCAGGCCACCGCGGTGGCCCGGTCCAGGCCCGCCTCGAGCGCCTCGATCCCGCCGATGCGCGCATCGGCACCGAGCTCGACGCCGTCCAGCGTCAGGTCGGCGGCAACGCCGCCGCCCAGCACCGGGTAGGCCCGCAGGCTCAGGCCGGCGATCTCGCGCGGCACCAGGAACAGGTCCACCGCCTCGCCATTGCGCGCAGAGACGATCAGCTGCGAGGCATTGGGCGCATTGAACGCGCACAGCTTCTCCCCGCGCAGCACGAAACCGCCGGCACGCGGCTCGGCACGGGTGGCGCAGCCCGCCGGATCGAAGCGCGCACCGCGCTCGGTGTAGGCCACGGCGAGCTGCACGTCGCCGGCGGCCAGGTTGCCCAGCAGCGCCTCGTGACGGGCCAGGGTCGGGCTCGCCGCGAGGACCGCGGCGGGCAGGACCGCGCCGGTGATGAAGGGCTCGACCACCAGCCCTGCGCCGAGCGCCTCGGCCACCAGCGCGATGTCGAGCGCGGAGCCGCCGATGCCGCCGACCGATTCCGGCACCGCCAGCGCCAGCCAGCCGAACTCCGCCACCTGTTTCCAGATCGCCGGGTCGCACTGGCCGGGTGCGGCCACCGATTTCCCGTACTGGTCGAAGCCGTAGGCCTTCTGCGCAAACTTGACGGCGCTGTCCTGCAGGATTTCCTGCTCGGAGGTGAAAGACAGATCCATGTTCTAGGTTCCTTGTTCTTGTCTCAGAGGCCGATGAGGACCTTGGCCAGCACGTTCTTCTGGATTTCGTTGCTGCCGCCGTAGATCGTGCAGGCGCGCAGGAAGTTGTAGCGCGTCGAGGCGGCGCGATAGACCGGCTCGCCTTCCAGGTCCTCGCCCCAGGGCATCGCGTCCAGCGCGCCGAATTCGAGCTGCGTCTCCGAGATCGCCTGTTGCAGCTCGGTGCCCTTGATCTTCAGGCCCGAGGATTCCGCTCCGGGTGACTGGCCCTTCGAGATGCGGTCCAGGGTGCGCAGGTTGGTGTACTCGAGTGCGAGCAGGTCCACCTCCAGCTCGGCGATGCGGCGACGCGCGTGCGGATCGTCCCTGAGCACCGGGTCCCGGGCGACGGTCTCCTTGAGCCAGCCGAGCTGGCGCTTGCTGTCACCGACGCCCGCGATGCTGGTGCGTTCGTGGGTGAGCAGGAACTTGGCGATGGTCCAGCCCTGCTCGCCGACCAGGTTGGCGACCGGCACCTTCACGTCGGTGAAGAACACCTCGTTGAGATGGTGGTGACCGTCGATGGTCACGATCGGTCGCACCTCGATGCCGGGCGACTTCATGTCGATCAGCAGGAACGAGATGCCCTGCTGCTTGGCGCCCTCGCTGCTGGTACGAACCAGGCAGAAGATCATGTGCGCCCAGTGCGCCTGGGTGGTCCAGATCTTCTGGCCGTTGACCACGTAGTGATCGCCCTGGCGCACCGCCTGCGTCTTCAGGCTGGCGAGGTCGGAGCCCGAACCGGGCTCGGAATAGCCCTGGCACCAGGCCTCCTCGGCGTTCCGGATCTTCGACAGGTAGCGCTGCTGCTGCTCGGGCGTGCCGAACTTCATCAGCACCGGTCCGAGCATCATCACGCCGAAGGGAATGACCGAGGGGGCACCTGCACGCGCTCGCTCCTCGTCGAAGATGTCGCATTGCACCGCGCTGAAGCCGGGGCCGCCGAACGGCTCGGGCCAGCTGTAGGCCAGCCAGCCCTTGCTGGCGAGCTTCTTTTCCCAGGCGAACTGGGTTTCCTTGCCGATGCGCATGCCGGTGGCGATGCCGCTCGGATCGCGCGGCGTATTGGCCTCCATCCACGCGCGCACCTCGGCGCGAAATGCTTCCTCTTCTGGCGAGTAGTCGAAATTCACGGGCAGCCTCCGGGCTACGGATGGGTCGTCGGGGAGTCGAACGAGCAAGGAAATGTCGCGGCGGCGAACATTACTCGCATAACCGTCATTTGTCATGAGGTGTAATATCCGGGACCTGTCCACGAGAGGAATCCACCATGTCCGACGCGTCCGCCGCCACCGTCCTGATCGAGCGCCGGGCGCCGCTGCTGGTGGTCACCATCAACCGTCCCGCGGTGCGCAACTGCGTGGACGGCCCCACCGCGCAGCAGCTGGCCGACGCCTTCCGCAGCTTCGACGCCGACCCCGAGCTGCGCGTGGCGGTGCTCACCGGCGCGGACGGCCACTTCTGCGCGGGCGCCGACCTGAAGGCGCTCTCGAGCGGCGAGGCCGGGCGCGCCAACCGCCTGGATCCCGACGGCGACGGTCCCATGGGGCCCACGCGCATGCAGCTGTCCAAGCCGGTGATCGCGGCCGTGCACGGCTACTGCGTGGCCGGCGGCATCGAGCTGGCCGCCTGGTGCGACCTGCGCGTGGCCGACGAGACCGCCGTGTTCGGCGTGTTCTGCCGGCGTTTCGGCGTCCCCCTGATCGACGGCGGCACGGTGCGCCTGCCCCGGCTGATCGGCATGTCGCGTGCACTCGACATGATCCTCACCGGCCGCCCGGTCGACGCGCGCGAGGCCTACGCCATGGGCCTGGCCAACCGCCTGGCGCCGCGTGGCCAGGCGCAGGTCGTCGCCGAGGCGCTGGCACTGCAGATCGCGGCATTCCCGCAGGTCTGCATGCGCGGCGATCGCCGGAGCGCCTACGAGCAATGGGGCCACGACGAGCCGGGCGCCATCGCCAACGAGTTCGCGCACGGCTCGGCCACGCTGCAATCGGGTGAGACACTGGCCGGCGCGAGCCGCTTTCGCGACGGAGCGGGCCGGCACGGCAGGTTCTGAGCGGATCCTGCCGTGACCGGGACACGGCCCACGAGGCCTTCATATTCCAGCCGCTCGAGGATCGGAGCCACGCCATGTCCAGCACGACCGCATTCATCACCCACGAGGTCACCAACCAGGTGCCGCCGATCGGGCACTACAACGCCTGGCTGACCGACACCGCGCTGCGCGAGGCGGTGTCGCGCCAAGGCGGCGGCTGGGCCGAGGACGCATTGGCGGCCTTCGGCGAGGTCGCCGGTGGCGAGCTGATGGAACTCGGCTACACCGCCAACGAGAACCCGCCGAAGCTGCGCAGCCACGACCGCTACGGTCACCGCATCGACGAGGTCGAGTTCCACCCGGCCTATCACCGCGTGATGGAACTGGGCATGCGCCACGGCGTGCACGCCTTCGCCTGGCGCAACGCGGACCGGCCCGGTGCCCACGTCGCGCGCGCCGCGATCAGCTATCTGCATTCGCAGGCCGAGGCCGGCACCGGCTGCCCGCTGACCATGACGCATTCGGCGCCGGCCGCGCTGCGCCATGCACCGGAACTCGCGCGCGAGTGGATGCCGCGCATCACCTCGCTCGACTACGACCCGCGCGTGCTGCCGGCCGCGCAGAAGACCGGTTGCACGGTCGGCATGGGCATGACCGAAAAGCAGGGCGGCTCCGATGTGCGCGCCAACACCACGCGCGCGGTACGCCAGCGCGACGGCAGCTACGAGGTGGTCGGCCACAAGTGGTTCCTGTCCGCGCCAATGTGCGACGCCTGGCTGGTGCTGGCCTACGTGGACGCCGATCCGGGGCAACACGGCCTCACCTGCTTCCTCATGCCCAAGTTGCGTCCTGACGGTTCGCGCAACGCGATCCACATCCAGCGACTCAAGGACAAGCTGGGCGATCGCAGCAATGCCTCGTCCGAGGTCGAATTCCGCGGCGCCTACGCGCAGCGCGTCGGTGACGAGGGACGCGGCGTGAACACGATCCTGGAGATGGTGGCGTTGACCCGGCTCGACTGCATGATCGGCTCGGCGGCCCTGATGCGTCAGGCCACGGTGCAGGCCCTGCACCATGCGCGCCATCGCAAGGTGTTCGGCAGGACGCTGATCGAGCAGCCGCTGATGCAGAACGTGCTGGCCGATCTTGCGCTGGAGAGCGAGGCGGCGATCGCGCTGACGATGCGCGTGGCGCGTGCGGTGGACGCCGGCGCGCGCGACCGCAACGAGGCGGCGTTCGCACGCATCGCGACCGCCATCGGCAAGTACTGGATCTGCAAGCGCGCGCCGCCGCTGGTCAACGAGGCGCAGGAGTGCCTCGGCGGCCTGGGCTACGTCGAGGAGAGCAACCTGCCGCGCCTGTACCGGCAG
>CAMLNE010000173.1 GCA_946481265.1 uncultured Panacagrimonas sp.
GGCGCTCGGAGATGGTCGCGGGTGGTCGTGGGCGATCGAGCGCCTGCTGGGGCCCCGCCCGGACCGACCGCCAGGTCGTCCATGTGCCGCATCCGCGTGAAGCTGTGCGCAAGCAGGCTAGGGAGGACAGGGAGGGGCTGGCTTGCGTTTACCGGTTGCTCGACCAACGGCACTTGCCATGCGGCTGGCCGTCGAACAAGATTTAACTCCAGTAAAAAAATTTAGTTGACTAAAACGGAGGAGTCCGATGAAGGTCAATGCCATCAAGTGCGGGGCGCGGGCGCTGCACCGCGACCGGATCATGCTGGTCACGCCGACGCGCATCGCGTACCGCAGCCTGTTTGGACGGCCCGGCGTGCGGATCTTTGGCGCGTGGATCTTCTACATCGCCCTCGACCAGCCCTTCGAGATCAGCTGCGATAGCGCAGCGCCCGACCGCCGCTGGATCGCGCTGGTCCCACCCTACGTGCCGCACCGGGTGAGCACGCCGGATCGTTCGCTCGCGCAGGTATTGCTAGAGGCGGAAACCATCGCGGACGGCAACGAACTGCATGCGACGATCGGCGAGCCCGATCGCGCGGCGCGTACCCGCCAGCGCATTCTCCGGGCATTTGACCGTGGGCTCGAAGAACCGTCGGCATTCGACCGGCACTTCTTCGGCTTCGAGCCTGCCGCGCCGCTCCTGGATCCGCGGGTCGCCGGCGCGGTCAGGGCGATCTCGCAGGGACGCGGTCATGCCCTGCTGGCCGACGATTTCGCGCGCAGGGCCGGCCTGTCGGTCTCGCGCTACACCCACCTGTTCACCCGCCAGACCGGCGTCTCGTTCCGGCGCATGCGCGCCTGGAAGCGCGCGCGCGGCCTGCTGCCACTGGTGGCGCAGCCGGCAAGCCTGGTGGACGTGGCCCTGGACACCGGCTACGCGGACTCCACGCATTTCTGCCACTCGATCCGCCAGTTCTACGGCTACAAGCCCAGCGACATCTTCACCGGCTCGCGCCGGCTCGCCGTGGTGGCGCAGTGGTCGCAACCGGCGCTGGCCTGATGGCGGCAGGGCAGGCCGCCGAAGCGGTGCCCATTGCGGCGGTCACGATCCGCGAGCGCGGGCTGCACGAGCGGCGCCTGCGCATCCTGGTCGCGGCCGAGGCGCTGATCCGCGAAACGGGCAGCACGGACTTCACCGTCGCCACGCTGGCTGCGCGTGCCGGGCTCAGCGGCCCCACGCCGTACAACCTGTTCGGCTCCAAGGCGGCGATTCTCTACGCGCTGCTCAATCGCTCGCTGGACCTGGTCTTCGCGGGCAAAACGAAGATCGACGCTAAGCTCGACCCGGTGGCGCGCGTGCTGGCGGCCGCGAGCCTGGGCGCCGATGTCTTCACCGGCGATCCCGCGTTCTTTCGACCGATCTACCAGTTCCTGCTCGGCGTGGACGACGCGGTCCATCGCCCGGCGTTCCTGGAGCGCTCGATGCAGTACTGGCGACACGCGCTCGAACCCCTGATCGATTCCGGGCAGGTCCCGCTGGCCCATCGTGGCGACCGCCTGGCCCGGATGATGGTCCTCAACTTCATGGCCGCCCTGGAGTTCTGGGTGCACCTCGAGCTCGACCATGGGCAGTTCCGCGCGCAGGTGCTCTATGGCACCGCGCTGCTGCTGCTCGGATTCGCCACCGGTCGACAGCGCGAGGTGTTGCTGCGGCAGATCCGGTCGCTCGAGCGCCGCCTGCCGCGATCGTTTGCAAGGCCACACTCCCCCGGTGGAGGCGCGACGGCGAACTGAGCCGTCCTGCGCCCGGCGGGGCTTGAGCCCAGGCATCCTTGGCGCCGTCGACACATGATGTCCTCGCGGGTCAGGTCCCCGGACAGTGCGGCGGCCTTGCGCGCACCAGCGGCCGGCCGGTGGAAGCAAGCCCGATCCCCTGCGGGCTCTGACAATCGATGCCGTATCCCGCTGAGCGGAGGCCAGACGCCCACATGATCCAGGAAGTCGAAGACCTGCGTGATGAGGGCAAGGCGCTCGAGGCTCTGCTCGCCGAGCTGGGTCCCGAGCTGTGGTCGCGTGAAACCCCTTTCAAGCGCTGGACCGTCTGGGACGTGGTGGCGCACCTGCACCTGTCCGATCAATGGGCGTTGGCCGCCTTGCAGGGGCGCGATGCCTTCAACCGCGCCGCCGCGCCGGTGTTTGCCGCGCTCGGCCAGGGGACGCCCTTGAAGGCATTCACCCGCGCGCAGTTCCGGGGCTGGCCGGGCGCGGCGATCCTGCCGGCCTGGGCGGCCTGCTTCGAGGCGATCATCGGGCAGTTCCGTGCGCTCGATCCCAAAACGCGGCTCGCCTGGTTCGGCCCGGACATGGGGGCGCGCAGCTTCGTGACGGCGCGTTACATGGAGACCTGGGCACACGGCCAGGACGTCTATGACCTGCTGGGCCGCCCTCGTCCCTACTCGGACGCGATCCGCTCGATTGCGACGCTGGGTGTGAAGACCTTTGGCTTCACGTTCGCCAATCGCCGGCAGGCCGCGCCGACACCGGAGCCCTACGTGCGGCTGCTGGCGCCCTCGGGTGCGACCTGGGAGTGGAACACGCCCTCGGAGACCGACCGCGTCGACGGCCTGGCCACCGAGTTCTGCCATGTCGTCACGCAGAACCGCAACGTCGCCGATACCGGTCTGGAGGTGCGCGGAGAGGCGGCCACGCGCTGGATGGCGATCGCCCAGTGCTTTGCCGGCGGGCCGGAGGATCCTCCGGCGCCCGGATCGCGCACCGCAGGCCCGACATCGAGTTGATCCGCCGCGGGTCGATCAGATGCCGAGCTGGCGTGCGGCGAGGTCCTTCATGATTTCCTCCGAGCCGCCGCCGATCATCACCACCTTGACCTCGCGGTAGATGCGCTCGGATCTGCTGCCGCGCATATAGCCCATGCCACCGAGGATCTGGATGGCCTGGTCGGCGCAGAACTGCATCGCCTGGGTGGCAAGCACCTTGGCCATGCAGATGCGCGCCACCAGGTCGCCGGGCCGGTCGGTCCTGTGCTGGATGCGCCAGGTCAGTTCGTGCACGAGGCTGCGCGCGGCGTCGATCTTCAGCGCCATGTCCATCAGCTTGTGGCGCACGACCTGGCGTTCCGACAGCAGGGCGCCAAAGGTCTTGCGCTGGCGCGCCCAGTCCAGCGCCTCCTCGTAGCAGACCTGGGCCGAGGCGTAGGCGAATGCCGCGAGGTAGAGCCGCTCGCTGTTGAAGTTGTGCATGAAGGCGCGAAAGCCGCGGTGCTCCTCACCGACCAGGGCACTCAGCGGGACGCGGCAGTTGTCGAAATGAAGATGTGCCGTATCCGACGACCACCAGCCCATCTTCTCGAGTTCGGTGCGGGTGATCCCGGGCGTGCTGCCGTCGATCGCGAGGATGGAGATGCCCTCCGGTCCCCTGGCAGTCGGGTCGGTGCGTACCGCGGTGATGATCACGTCGGCGCGCATGCCCGAGGTGATGAAGGTCTTCTCGCCGTTGACGACGTAATGGTCACCGTCGCGCACGGCACTCGTGCGCAGCTGCGCCACGTCCGAGCCGCCCGAGGGCTCGGTCACGGCCAGGGCTGGAATCGACTCTCCGCCGATGATCCGTGGGATCAGCCGCTCCTGCAGCGCCGCGCTCCCGGCAGCCAGCAGCAGGGGCACGGTGATGCTGTGCGAGTTGATCGAGGCCTGGATGCCACCCGCCGCGCAGCGCGCGAATTCCTCGGCGATGACGATGTTGTAGAACGCATCGGCGGGCGTGCCGCCCAGGGCTTCCGGATAGCCCACGCCCAGAAAGCCCATCTCGCCGAACCGCGTATAGAGCTCGCGCGGGAAACGTCCCGCCCGCTCCCAGTCTTCGACGTGCGGGGTGACCTCGCGGGCGATGAAGTCGCGCAGGCTGCGCCGGAACTGCTCGTGTTCGTGGCTGAAGTAATGCGGGATCGGGCTGGGCTCGCTCATGCGTGGATCAGCTCTTTCCGAAGAGGTGTCGATGATCCGAGCGCAAGACGTGCTTGAGTACCTTGCCGGTGACGGTCATCGGGAATTGCTCGAGGAACACGACCTTCTTCGGGACTTCGTGCAGGCCCAGTCGGGCCTTGCACCAGTCGATCACCTCGGACTCGCTCAGCGTCTGCCCGGGCTTGGTGACAACGAAGGCGGTGACCGCTTCGATCCAATGCGCATGCGGCAGGCCGACGACGGCGGCCGCCGAGATGGCGGGGTTGCCGAGCAGCGCGCCTTCGACCGTGCACGAGGCGACGTTCTCGCCGCCCGACTTGATCATGTCCTTCTTGCGATCGTGGAAAAGGAACTGGCCATCCTCGTCGATCAGGCCCAGGTCGCCGGTGTGATGCCAGCCGTGCGCGCGGGCAGCGGCGGTGGCCTCGGGATCCTTGAGGTACTCCATCATCACCGTCGGACCGCGCACCACCAGTTCGCCGGCCTGGCCACGCGGCAGGAGCCGCCCCTGGTCGTCCATGATCGCGAACTCCGCGGTGAGACCCGGCTGGCCCCAGTACTGGCCCTGCTTCTCGAACTGCAGCTCGGGCTTGAAGACGCAGGCGGACGGGTAGACCTCGGTCTGGCCGCTGCTGAGCGCGAAGCGTGGGCAGATCTCGCGAATCATGCGGGTCAGCGTCTCGGGATCCATCGGCGTCATCGCATACAGGCCGTAACGCATCGAATCGAAGCGGTACCGGGTCCGATCCGGATGATCCAGCACCGCGCGCCACATCGTCGGCAGGGCGAAGCACCAGGTGACGCGGTGATTGGTGATGTGCTCCATGAGCGTGCGCGCATCGAACCCGCGCATGACGACCTGCGTGGCGCCGCGATGGAGAAAGGACGTCACCAGCGTGTGCTGCGCGCAATGGAAGAACGGCAGCATGGCGACGGTGACGTCGTCCTGGCGCATCTCCATTTCGATGATGTTGTTGAGCGTGGCCAGGTACACGGCCAGATGGCTGATCACCACCCCCTTCTGCTGCGCCGTGGTCCCGCTGGTGAACATGACGATGGCCGGATCCCGGTCCGCGATGTCGAGTTCGGGCTCGTCGGTCGGTTGCCCCTCGCAGGCCTGCTCGAAGGAGGGCAGCGAGGCGTCGCCCGGGAAGCCGGGGGTGGCCAGGCTCAGCATCGGCGGCGGCGTTCGACCGGGTCCCTGCATGATCGGCAGGAAGGCGGTATCGACGATCAGCAGCCGTGCCTCCACCTTGTCCAGGATGTAATCGAGCTGCTCGCGCTTGAGCAGGGTGTTCATCGGGACCCAGACCAGGCCGGCACGGGCGATGCCATAGGCACTGATGATGAAGTCGAGCGAGTTCCCGCACAGCGCCGCCACCGCGTCGCCTTTGCTGAGCCCCTTGGAGCGCAGGTAATGGGCAAACTGGTTGCAGCGCCGATCCAGCTCGCCAAAGGTGATGCGACGCTCGCCTTCGATGAAGGCGATCTTGTCCGGATGCAGGGAGGTCGGACGGCGGATGATGTCGCCGACGGCGACGCGGTTGATCGAAGTGGGCTTCGTTTCCACGGGTCTTGCGCTCCGGCAATGCCGTCCATTCCAGAGCGGATCGTGCGGGGGGCAAGGGGGCGGGGTCTTGCATATACAGGCTGCCCGCGTCGGCCCCGGCCGGCGCGGGCCAATGCGGGTCGTTCAGCGTTATTGGGCGAACGCGTTGAGGGCTTGCTGTCGTCGCCGCGATCGACGCCCTGCTTCGATGTCCCGGCTCGATCGAGCTTCGTGGAGGGGGCTGCCGATGCCGGGCACCAAGGCGCCATCGCGGCCGGACACCGCGCCAGCAGAGCGGCAATCGGTTGACATCGCTTTCCGACTGATTTAGACGCTTGCGAACCGGGCGTCGCCCGACGATTCCGACCCTGTCTGCTCGGGAGGTGGTCAGATGGAAGAGAAGAAGTTCTCGATGCGCGACAACCCGGCCCTCAACGCCACGCACGAGGCGCTGGCGCGACGAGCGCTCCCCGATTGGATCCTCGACCATCTCAAGCAGTACCAGGAGGACCCCGATGCCGCGCAATGGTGGGACGGGCGGCCCTTCGGTGGACATGAGCGGACGCCGACCCTGCTGCTGACGACCCAGGGCCGCAAGAGCGGACGCGTCTCGACCATGCCGCTCATCTACGGGAAGGATGGCGGCCGCTATGTGCTGGTGGGCTCAAAGGGCGGTGCAGCGGACCATCCCGCCTGGTATCTCAACCTGCTCGCGAATCCACTTGTGGAGCTGCAGGTGGGAGAAGAACAGTTCAGGGCACGTGGCCGGGACGCAGATCCGGCGGAACGCCAGCGGCTGATGGAAATGATGACGTCGGTCTATCCACCGTATTCGGCGTACCAGGAACGTACGGATCGCGTGCTGCCGGTGGTGGTTCTCGAGCGCGTTTGACGTCTGCGCGGACGTCGCTGGGCTTGCTCCTCTCGCTCGAGGGACTGTTGATTGCCTGCATGCTGCAGCTTTGGCCCCTGAAGGCCGCGGTCTGGATGGCACATCTACCGCCGCATTGGGTGCAGGACTGGGCCACGCTCCTGGCGCAGTGGGTGCCGTTCGACGCCGCCCAGGGCGAGGAAGGCGTGAGCGTGCAGGCTCGTTGCTGATCGTCCTGCTGCTGCTGATTGCGAGCACTGCGTGGAAAGATCTGGAGAACATCACCGAGGGTGCAAACCGGTGGACTTGGGTCGTGGCCGGTTTGACCGGCTGCATGTTCCTGCTGGCGGCAATGGGGATGAGCCCGAGTGCCGAGGGGCTCGAGATCCGACTGACCGGCAGGACCGTCGCCGTGTCGATCGCGTTGGGCGCGGTCGTGTACTTCGCGCGAATACCCGCCGTCGAGGACAGCTGGGCGTTCCGCTGGGAGTCCTGGCGCTTCGTCAAGCAGATCTTCGGGCTGCTCGTGGTGGGCGTCTTCATCGTGGGAATGGTGCGCCAGGTCATCCAGCCGGAATGGATCGAAAGCCTGGCTGGTAGCAATACCGTGGGGGCCAATGCGGTCGCCGTCGGATTCGGCGTGTTCATGTACTTCCCGACCCTGGTGGAAGTCCCGGTCGCTCGCATGTTTCTCGACCTGGGTATGCATGGAGGTCCGCTGCTGGCCTATCTCATGGCGGACCCTGAGCTCAGTCTGCAAAGCATGCTGATGGTCGCGGCGGTGATCGGTCGAACCAAGACCGTGGCCTATGTGGGCATGGTTGCCGTCTTCAGCATTGGAGCCGGGCTTCTATACGGCGCCTGGCTGGATGGCCTGGGCGCCGCGGCGCTGGCCACGGTGCTGGGCCTGTTGGTCGCCGCCCTCGCCGGGGCCCTCGCATGGTCCAGGCCGCGCATTCAAGCGCCCGCAGGCACCTGATCCATGATCCATCCTGATCGAATCGGAGAACGTCGATGGTCACAGTGAAAATCCTGGGTTCTGGATGCGCCAACTGTCGCAAGCTCGAGGCGGTGGCGCGCCAGGCCGCGACCGCCGCCGGCGTCGACGCGGAGTTCATCAAGGTCACCGACATGAAGGCCATGCTCGCGTACGACCTGATGTCGTCGCCGGGCCTGGTAATCGACGAGAAGCTCGTCAGCAGCGGCCGGATTCCCAGCCTCGCCGAAGTGGGGAAATGGCTGACCGCATGACGCGGGTCGGCATGGCGTGAACCGCCTCGCAGCACCATCGGCGAGATTCACGTTGGCCTGGGCTACGCCCTGGATTCCGCAGACCTATTGGCGTGTTGATCGACGCAATCGGCAGCTGACCGGCTTCATTGGCAGCGAACAGCTTTTTTCTTCGCCGCGAAGTGCAGCAGGAATTCCATCTGGTCGGCAAGGATCCTGCGGTTGGACAGGATCAGGTATTCCGCGAGGTTGGGCGTGTACGGCACGGCCAGCAATTTCATGTTGGCCTCTTCCGGCGTGCGGTCCGCCTTGCGGTGGTTGCAGTGCTCGCAGGCGGTGACGCAGTTCTCCCAGGCGCTGGCGCCGCCTCGCGAGGCCGGCACGACGTGATCCCTTGTGAGCCGTGAGACGTGGAACTGCCTGCCGCAATACAGGCAGAGATTGCGATCACGCTGGAACAAGGTGCGATTGGTCAGCAGCGGCGTGCCGCTCGCGTACTTCCGGGTGCGGTCCTGGACCGCGATGATGGAACCGATCTCGAAGCTCGAGCGTGTGCCGGTGCGCGCGCAGATGCCCCCGAGGATGCGGAAGCGTTCTTCGCCTGCCTCCCAGCACACCCGCTCGCGCGCGTACAGCGTCACCGCCGATTGCCATCGGATCCAGGCAACCGGTTGGCCGCCCGCATCCAGCTTGAGGATGGAAGGGATCATGGTGATGCTGCCCGAAGCCGTGAAAGTTCCTCATCTATCCGAGGCAATCGCCTCCTGAAGCTATGGAATCTGCCTGTTTTACGTGTCGGCTTCAAGGCAGCCGGCATGAAAGGGCATTCCGCCAGCCGGTGTTCGCGTTGCTCCGATGCAGGAAACTGCCCTCGTCCGGGCTGCATGTCGGCCATTCCCGGCGCGCGAGAATCCCGTCGATCGCCTTGGGCAGTTGCGCCCGGGTGCTCGGGCGGCGCGCGACGGGATGTTTGGGCAGGACCGGGCGGCTCGTCCTCGAACTCCGCAAGGTGGTGGGGTCGACGGTCGATCACGATGCGTGCGCGATGCCGACCGGCAATCCGGACCGCAAATCGCAGCGCCAGTCGGCACAACTGCTGTGCTGTCGAGGTAAACTCAGGCAACCAAACGGGTCCCTCATGACAAAGTCCAGGACTGCCCTCGAATTCAAGGGCCGCATGCTGTCTCTTACTCGGGTCC
>CAMLNE010000174.1 GCA_946481265.1 uncultured Panacagrimonas sp.
AGTGCTGGCAGCCGTACCAGAAGAACTCCTCGACCGTGATCCGCTTCGGATCGACGGGCTTGGCGATGGTCTTGACCGGCTTGTAATGCTTGCCTTCTTCGTATTTCGCACCCTTGTCCTGCGCACTGCAGGCCAGGCTCAAGAGGCAAAGCGACGCGACGAGCGCCCGCATCAGACCACGCATGGAGAAGTCCCGGTGAGAGTCCCGATCAATGGAGACCGTTGAGGTAGGAAGCCAGGGCGGCGATGTCTTCGTCTGTCAGCTTGGCCGCCACGTCACGCATGATCAGACCATTGGGACCCGCCTTGCGTTCACCCTTTCGATAGGCGTTCAGCTGGGCCGCGTTGTACTCGGCGTGCTGGCCGCTGACATGCGGATAGCCCGCCGCCGGGTTCCCCGCGCCTGCGGGGCCGTGACAGGCGGCGCAGGCCGGCAGGCCGCGATCGGCATCGCCCGCACGGTAGAGCTTCTCGCCCACCGCGACGGCGCCTTCGCTGGCCACTCCCGGCGAGCTTTCCTGCGCCGCGAAGTACACCGCGAGGTCCTGCATGTCCTGGTCCGACAGGTTTGCCACCTGGGCGGCCATGATCGGGTTGTTGCGCGAACCGTCCTTGAAGTGCTGGAGCTGCGCGTAGGTATACGGCGCGCCTTGGCCGGCCAGCTTGGGCCAGGCCGGCATCGCACTCTTCCCCGCCGGACCGTGGCAGGCCGCGCAGGGCGCGGCCTTGGCCTCCCCGGCCTTCACGTCACCCTTCAGGAAGGGGCTCGCAGCAGGCGCTGCGTCGGCAGAGAGGACGGACGAGGAAATAACCAGAGCGCAGGCTCCGATCAGGCCACGAAGCAGGCCATGGGCGACGGTCGACATGTTGAGGCTGGCTCCCGGTGAACAGAGTGCCGGCGCGCCGGGCTGGCATGGATTGCGCGCAAGCGTTTATGGTGGCCGCAGATTTTACACGGCACACCGACATATGCTGAACCCCGCCCCGGCCGCGCCGCCCAATCCGTTTGCGCAGGCGCGGTTCCTGATGTCCTGCGCCAGTCTGGACCAGTGTCCGCGCGACCCGCAGCCGGAGCTGGCGTTCTCGGGCCGGTCCAATTCCGGCAAGTCCAGCGCGCTCAATGCCATCTGCGGCCAGAACAGCCTGGCGCGAGTCAGCAAGACGCCCGGGCGCACCCAGCTCATCAACCTGTTCGAGTTGCCGGGCGGCGCAGGCCGGCTGGTCGACCTGCCGGGCTATGGCTACGCGCGGGTGCCGGGCAAGGTGCTGAACGAGTGGGCGCGCATGGTCGGTCGCTTCGTCGAGCAGCGGCCCAACCTGCAGGGCATCGTTCTGATCATGGATTGCCGCCATCCCCTCACCGAGTACGACCAGCAGATGCTGGCCTGGATGCAGCTCGGTCAGCGGCGCTGCCAGATCCTGCTGACCAAAGCCGACAAGCTGGGCTTCGGCGCGGCCAAGAACACCTTGCTCAAGGTCAAGCGCGAGGTCGCCAGCACCGGCCTGGACATCGGCGTGCAGCTTTTTTCCTCGCATTCCCACCAGGGGGTCGAGGAAGCTCGCGCCGCGCTGTGGAAGCTGCTCGTGCCGCCACCGACGGGTCCCGACGTTGCAACCGGACCCCTGCCCTCCGCGGGCTGAGCTCACCCGGCCGCGCAAATAGAAAAGGCCCGACGGATCGGGGAAATCCGTCGGGCCAGCTTGCTCCGGCTTGGGGATGCCGGACCCGCCCAGGGAGTAGAGGCGGGGAGTGCGGAAGGGAGGTCCTCACTCGCTGGTATAGAGCACCGGCCCGGCGGAAAAGTTTCCGGAATTCCCCGGCGGGGACGAAAAAAGTCCGGCAATCGCCCCAAGCCGCTGAGTGGCCGGAGTTTATTGTTTTGCCCGTCCAGCGACCTTTACGGACACGATTCCCGGGCCCCGCCCGCCCGGATCATCGGGTCCGGACAGGCCGCCGCCAAACCGCAGCCGGGGAGCGCGGGGCTAGCTGCGCGCATGCCCCGAAGCAGCATGTGCGGCGTCCCAGTTCGGGCCCATGCCGTAGTCCGCCACCAGCGGCACCGACAAGGCGTGGATGCGGACCATGCGGTCTGCAATTGCAGGCGCGATCGCGCTGACCCGGTCGGCAGGGCCCTCGAACACGAGCTCGTCGTGCACCTGCATGATCATGCTCACCTCGGGCGCGTTCTCCTCGAGCCAGCGCTGCACGTCGACCATCGCGAGCTTGATCAGGTCTGCGGCGGTGCCCTGTAGCGGCGCGTTGATCGCCGTGCGTTCCGCGTACTGGCGCATGGCCTGGTTCTTCGACCCGATGTTCGGCAGGTACAGGCGCCGTCCGAAAAGGGTCTGCACGTAACCGCGCGTGTGCGCCGTGACGCGTGTGTCGTCCATGTAGCGCTTCACGCCCGGATAGCGGCCGAAGAAGCGATCGATGGTGTCCTGCGCCTCGCCGCGCGCGATGCCGAGATTGCGGGCAAGGCCGAAGGCGGAGATGCCGTAGATCAAGCCGAAGTTCACGGCCTTGGCGGCGCGACGCTGCTCGCTGCTCACCTCGTCGATCGGCAACCCGAACACCTCTGCCGCGGTCGCCTGGTGGATGTCGAGCCCGGCCTGGAAGGCCGCGACCAGGCGCTCGTCTCCCGAAAAGTGCGCCATCAGGCGCAGCTCGATCTGCGAGTAGTCGATCGACAGCAGGGTGTTGCCCTCCTCGGCCACGAATGCCTGCCGGATGCGACGTCCTTCCGCGGTGCGCACCGGGATGTTCTGCAGGTTGGGATCCTGCGAAGACAGCCGTCCGGTCGCCGCCACCGCCTGGTGATAGCTGGTGTGGATGCGCCGGGTGCGCGGATTGACCGCATTCGGCAGCTGCTCGGCATAGGTCGAGCGCAGCTTCTGCATGCCGCGCCAGTCGAGGATCTGGCGCGGCAGCGGGTGCTCCGCGGCCAGCACTTCGAGCACGTCCTCGGCGGTCGACGGATCGCCCTTGGGCGTCTTGCTGATCACGCGCAGGCCGAGCCGCTTGAACAGGATTTCCTGCAGCTGCTTGGGCGAGCCCAGGTTGAACTCTCCGCCCGCGGCCGCGTAGGCCTCGGCGCGGATCTCCTCCATGCGCGCGGCCAGTTCGGTCGAGATGCGGTTGAGCAGCGGCACGTCGACGCGCACGCCGGTCTGCTCCATGCGCGCGAGCACCGGCACCAGCGGCATCTCGATCTGCTCGAACACGCGCTGCAGATCAGGCACCTCCAGCAGGCGCGGATACAGCGCGTGGTGCAGGCGCAGGGTGATGTCCGCGTCCTCCGCCGAATAGTCCGCGGCCTTGTCCAGCGCCACCTGGTTGAACGTGATCTGGTTCCTGCCCTTGCCTGCCACGTCCTCGAAGGTGATGGTCTTGTGGCCGAGGTATCGGCCGGCCAGCGTGTCCATGTCGTGACGGTTGCCGGCGGCGTCGAGCACATAGCTCTCCAGCATGGTGTCGTAGGCCACGCCGTGCACCTCGATGCCGTGACGGGCCAGCACGTTGAGGTCGTACTTGATGTGCTGGCCGACCTTGCGCTTGCCCGGATCCTCGAGCACGCCCTTGAGGCGTGCGCGCACCGTTGCCAGCGAAAGTTGCGCCGGAGCGCCCAGGTAGTCGTGCGCGACCGGCACGTACCAGGCCTCGCCCTGGGCCACGGCGAAGGCGAAACCCACCAGCCCGGCACGGCTGCTGTCGAGTGCGTCGGTCTCGGTATCCAGGCAGATCAGGTCGGCGGCTTCCAGGCACTGGGCCAGCGCCTCGAGTGCCGCCTCGTCGAGCACCAGCTGCGCGCACGTGCGCTGCGCGGGTGTCTCCTGCACGGCCACCGGTTGCAGGGTGGCCGCGACGGTCACGGTGACCGCGGCCGGCGCCTCCACCGTTCGCCGTGTCATCCCCAGCCGCGCATGGAAGGCATCGAGCTGCGCCTCGTCGGGTTCACGCGGAACCAGGTCCTCGGCCGTGAAGGGAAGGTCGAGCGCGGTGCGAATCGTCGCCAGATCCTTGGCGATCGGGATCCGGTCCAGGCAGGCGCGGATGTTCTCGCCGAGCTTGCCCTTGATCGTCCCGGCCGCGGCCAGCACGCCGTCGAGCGATCCGTGCTCGCGGATCAGCTTGGCCGCGGTCTTTTCGCCGACGCCGGGCACGCCGGGAATGTTGTCCGAGGTGTCGCCCATCAGGGCGAGGAAGTCGACGATGCGCTCGGGCGCAACGCCGAAGCGCTCGACCACGCCTGCCGGGTCGAGCCGCCGGTTCTTCATGGTGTCGAGCAGGTGCACGCCGGGGGTGACCAGCTGTGCCATGTCCTTGTCGCCGGTGACGATCAACACGTCCTGGCCGGCCGCCGCGGCGCGCGTGGCCAGGGTGCCGATCACGTCGTCGGCCTCGACGCCCGGCACCTGCAGCACGCGCAGGCCCAGGGCCTCGCAGAGTTCCACCACCAGCGGAAACTGCGTGATCAGGTCCTCGGGCGTGGCGCCGCGCGTTCCCTTGTATTCGGGATAGATGTCCTCGCGGAAGGTGGGACCCGGCGGATCGAACACCATCGCCAGGCTTTTCGGCTGATAGTCCTTGATCAGCCGTCGCAGCATGTTGTTCATGCCGAACACCGCGCCGGTCGGCGTGCCATCGGGCGCGGTCAGCGGCGGCAGCGCGTGGAACGCGCGAAACAACCAGTTGCTGCCATCGATGAGGATCAAGGGATGCATGTTCGCCGGCTCTCGTTGCTGGATTTTCAGGATGACAACAGGTTGCGCGTGAGCAGGAACACGCCGGCGGCAACCATGACGCCGGCCGCCAGGCGGTTCAACAGCCGCGACGCGCGCGTGCCGAACAGGGTGCGCGCCCGCGCCACCGCCGCCGCGTACATCAGCTTGACGCCGCCCACCGCGAGCACCGCGACGAGCGCGATCACCGCCGCGTCCAGCGCTCCGAGGAAGCCCAGGTCCATGAAGGCCGGCAGGAACCCCAGGTAGAACAGCACCGCCTTCTGGTCGCCGAGCGTGATCAGCAGGCCGGTCGCGAAGCCCGAGCGCAGCGATGGCGCGTGGCCTGCCTGTTCGCCGAAGCCGTCCTCAGCCGGCACGGAACGCCACAGGCGCAGGCCGAGCCAGATCAGGTAGAGGCCGCCGAGGTAGCGGATCGCGTCGACCATCCCGCCCATCGCGTCGACGAGCAGGGCCAGACCGAACAGCGCCAGCAGGATGTAGATCAGGTCGCCGGCGACGACGCCCGCCGAGACCGCCGCGCCGTGACGGAATCCGTAGGCGGCCGACTGCGCCGTCACCGCCACCACGCTGGTGCTCGGCAACGCGGCGAGCAGGGCCATCGAAACGGCCAGCGCCAGGATGCTGCCCGCGCCGAGACTCAGCTCCACCTCGACGCCGCGCCCGGCCTAGCCATCGAGCAGGCGCTCGCCGCGCACGAGGTCGTCGAATGTCTCCCTGGCGCGCACCAGCACCGCGCGACCGCCATCCACCATCACCTCCGCAGCGCGGCCGCGCGTGTTGTAGTTGCTGGCCATCACGAAGCCGTAGGCGCCCGCGGTGCGCACGGCCAGCAGGTCGCCTTCCGCGATCGCCAGCTCCCGATCCTTTCCGAGCCAGTCGCCGGTCTCGCACACCGGGCCGACGACGTCGTAGGTCCGCGGCATGGCGCCGCCGTTCCGGCGCACCGGCACGATGTCCATCCAGGCCTGGTACAGCGCCGGGCGCAGCAGGTCATTCATCGCGGCATCGACCACCGCGAAGTGGCGGTCCTCGCCGCGCTTGATGAGCTCGACGCGCATGAGCAGCACGCCGGCGTTGCCGGCGATCGCACGGCCGGGCTCGGTCATGATCCTGAACGGACGGCCCGCGAGCTTGGGCAGGAAGGCCTTGGCCCAGTCGGCCGGCGCGATCGGCGTCTCGTCGCGGTAACGCACGCCCAGCCCGCCACCGACATCCAGGTGCTCGAAATGGACGCCCTTGGCCGCGAGCCGATCGACCAGCGCGAGCACGCGGTCGAGCGCGTCCAGATAAGGCGAGACATCGAGCAGCTGCGAGCCGATGTGGCTGGCGATGCCGCTGATGCGGATGCCCTTCATCGACGCCGCCTCGAGGTAGAGGCGCTCGGCGGTGACCAGGTCCACGCCGAACTTGTTCTGCTTGAGTCCCGTCGAGATGTAGGGATGGGTCCTGGCATCGACGTCCGGGTTCACGCGCAGCGCGATGGACGCGCGCGTGCCCGCCGCCTGGGCCAGGCCGTCCAGGCGGCGCAGCTCGGACTCGGACTCGACATTGAACGTGCCGACGCCCCGCTCGAGCGCGAAACGCAGTTCCTCCGCCGTCTTGCCCACGCCCGAGAAGACGACCTTGGCCGGATCGCCGCCGGCGGCGAGCACGCGACGCAGCTCGCCGGCGGACACGATGTCGAAGCCGCTACCCAGGCGCGCGAGCACGCCGAGCACGGCCAGGTTCGAATTCGCCTTGACCGCGTAGCAGACCTGGTGCGGCACCGAGGCGAGCGCATCGTCGAACGCGCGGTAATGCCGCTCCAGCGTGGCGCGCGAGTAGACGTAGCAGGGCGTGCCGAAACGCTGCGCGATGTCGGCCAGCGCGACGTCCTCGGCGTAGAGCTGGCCGTCGCGAAACTCGAAGTGGTCGCTCACGGTGCCTGCACCGGGGGCATGGTGGCCTCGGGCGTGGGCGTGGACGTGGGCGTAGACGTGGGCGTGGACGTGGGCGTGGGCGCGGGCGCGGGCGCGGGCGCAGCAGCTTCGCCATCCTTCCCCTGTTCTACCCCTCCCTCCTCGTTCTTTTCGTCCTTCTTTTCGTCCTTCTTTTCGTCCTGCTTCTCGTCCGCACACTCCGCTGCGGCGGCGGGCTCGCTCGCGGTGGCGCTTGTCGACGCCTCCTCCACCTTGTCGCCGGGCCGGTAGAGGTCGCCCGCCTGCCCGCAGGCGGCCAGGCACAGGGAGATCAACAGCAAGGCAGGAATAGTTCGCATGGTGGCGGGGGTCGTTCCCGCACCGGCGGGAATCCATTAACGTGCCGAGCATTCTATCTGTCGTTCGACGCAACACGGCACGCACGCACCATGAAACTCCAGGAATCCGCCGACGCCGTCATCGTCCAGCCCGACGGCAAGGCACGCGCGAGCGTGATCTGGCTGCATGGCCTGGGCGCCGACGGTCACGACTTCGTGCCGATCGTGCGCGAGCTGGGCCTGCCCGCCGCTGCCGGCATCCGCTTCATCTTCCCGCACGCCGCGGTGCGCCCGGTGACGCTCAACAGCGGCATGCCGATGCGCGCCTGGTACGACATCGTCTCGCTGGATCGCAAGGGTCGGGTCGACGAGGCCGGCATCCGCGAGTCGGAAGCCCGCGTGCGCGGCCTGATCGACGCGGAGCGCAAGGACGGCATCGAGCCGGGCCGCATCGTCATCGCGGGCTTCTCGCAGGGCGGTGCGATCGCGCTGCACACGGCCCTGCGCTATCCCGACCGCCTTGCCGGCCTGCTGGCCCTGTCCACCTACCTGCCGCTGGCCGAGGCGCTCGCGCGCGAAGGCAGCGAGGCGAATCGTGACCTGCCCGTCCTCATGGCCCACGGCGAGTACGACTCGGTGCTGACGCTCGAGATCGGCGAGTGGAGCCGCGACCAGCTCACCGCGCTGGGATATCGCGTCGAATGGCACGCCTATCCGATGGCACACGAGGTCTGCCTCGAGCAGATCCATCGCATCGGGGCCTGGCTCAAGGACGTGCTCGCGGAGTAGAGGCCGGTCGCTGCCGAGCAAAGGTCGTCGTCGCGCAAGGATCGGCCCGCCGGCCGATCCTTGCGCCACCGGCAAGGGCCATTCGCCGGGAAGGTCGGACTGCGCCTACTCGTTCTCGGCCTCCACATCCACCTCGAAGCGCCCTTCATCGTCCACCCTGAGGTGCACGACCATCGGGTTGCAGCAGACCGAGCAGTCCTCCGTGTAGGTCTGCGATCCGGCCGACAGATCCACGTCGATCACGACGGTCTCCCAGCAGTACGGGCAGGTGATCGGGGCTTCTTCGAGCATCGCGACCTCAGAGAAACAGTTCGAACAGGCGGTTCTGGTGGCGGCGCCCGGCCTCGGTCGGGCGCACGGCCCTCGTCGCCGGGCCTTCGACCAGTCCCAGGCGGATCGCCTCGTCGAGCATCGGCCGCAGCACCGCAAACGACGCGCCCGTGCGCGACTCGAATTCGCCTGCCTCGAAACCCGCGTGCAGGCGCAGCGCGTTCATGCAGAACTCGAACGGCAGGTCGTCCGCACCCAGCACCCGCGTCTCCTGCAGGGCGTTCTCCGACCCGGCGCCCTGCATGAACGTGCGCGGGTGCTTGTGACGTGCGCGCCGCTCGATACGCAGCGCCCCGCCCGCGTGCCGGCTGCGCTTGCCGTGCGCACCGGCGCCGATTCCGAGGTAATCGCCGAAACGCCAGTAGTTGAGATTGTGTCGGCTGTGCCGATCCTTCCGACCGAACGCCGAAGTCTCGTAATGCGCGTAGCCGGCATCCGCGAGCAGTGCACAGCCGGCGTCGTGCATGTCCGCGGCCGCATCGGCATCCGGCAATACCGGCGGTCGCGCGGCGAACTCGGTGTTCGCCTCCAGCGTCAGGTGGTACCAGGACAGGTGCTCGGGCTGCAGCGCCATGGCCTGCCGCAGATCCTGCAGCGCCTGTTCCTGCGTCTGGCGCGGCAGCGCGAACATCAGGTCCAGATTCAGATTGTCGAAGTCGGCGTCGCGCGCCATCG
>CAMLNE010000175.1 GCA_946481265.1 uncultured Panacagrimonas sp.
CGCTGTTCGCCGCGGGCCTGTGCGTCGGGCTGTCGCCGATGGTCCATGTGGAGTCCGAAGCACCGGACCTGGCCGCGATCATGGCGCCCGGCTGCATCGCACCCGCGTCGGGACCGCGCCGTCCGCTGAACGAAACGCGCGGGCGCGATACGGCGGCACCCGCTGCGACGGTGACCCATTAGTTCCAGGCGCGAACCGGCCTCGCGACCGGAACCTGCCCGATGCCTGGAAGCCCCTCGGGGCTGGAAGCCGATGTCATGAGCAAGCCTGTCTACCTGTTGCTGGCCCTGCTGGGCGTGAGCCTGTCGTTCGTTGGCGGTTACTACGTCGCCCGGCACGCCGCGCATTCGGCGCATGACCAGGATCCGGTTGTGGCCGCCGCCCCGGTTGCATCGGAGCAGGCCGCAACGCCAGCGGCGCAATGGGTCTGCCCGATGCATCCGCACATCCACCAGGACCAGCCGGGAAGCTGTCCGATCTGCGGCATGCACCTGGTGGCAGCGGAGCCGCCGTCGACGACGACGGAACCGCATCCAGACGCCCATCAGGCCGGACACTCGAACGATCACGATCACGATCACGATCACGAGCACGATCAGGACGTCGGGCACGGGCACGAGCACGAGCACGAGGCCGGGCACGGCGTTGCGGTTGTCGGTGCGGCGGATGCATCACGGCGCCTGCAGGACCCTGCAGCCGGCAAACCGCTGTGGATCTGCCCGATGCACGCGCAGATCCAGCAGGACCAGCCGGGCCGATGCCCGATCTGCGGCATGGACCTGGTCCCGCACGTGGAGGCGGCGGCGCAGGGCGCTGCGGACGGCGTGGTGGTGGACACCGCGCTGCAGCAGCGCCTGGGTGTGCGCCTGGTGACGGCGCAGCGGCGGCAGCTCGGCCGCGTGATCCGCACCTGGGGCAGCGTGGCGCTGGACGAGTCCGCGCTGTTCGAGGTCAGCCCCAAGATCGACGGTTGGCTGCGCAAGCTGCACGTCTCGGCGGCCGGGCAGACGGTGCGCGAGGGGCAGCCCCTGTACGAGCTGTATTCGCCGGACCTGGTGCAGCGCCAGCGCGAATACATCGAGGTGATGCGCCGCGGCGACACGCTGCGCGAGAGCGTCGGCATGGTCGCCGGGCAGAACGCGCAGATGCTGGCCAGCCTGGCGCGGGAACGCATGCGCCTGCGGCAGCAGTTCGAGAACGCCGACATCGACAAGGACTTCATCCAGCGCATGGAAAAGTACCGGCGCACCGTCGACGTCGTGGTCATCCGCGCCACGCGTTCCGGCGTGGTGACGCGCATCGGCGCGCGCGAGGGCAGCTACATCACGCCGCAGTCCAGCGTGGTGTCGCTGGCCGACCTGTCCCGGGTGTGGATCGACATCGCGCTCTACCCGGACCCGTCCGGATGGGTGTCGGCGGGGGACGCGGTCACGGCGACGCCGCAGGATGGCTCCGGCGTGGAGCTGCGTGGTCGCCTGCAGCTGCCGAAGACGGCGATCGACCCGCGCAGCCGCAGCCAGCGCGGACGCCTGGTCGCGGACAACCCCGGGCAGCGGCTGCTGCCCGGCAGCTACCTGGACGTACGCATCGCGGCCGCGACGCGCGAGGTGCTGGCCGTACCGCGTTCGGCGCTGGTCCCCGACGGCAGGGGCATGCACGTGATCCGGGCCCGCGGTGACGGCCGCTTCATGCCGGTCGCGGTGCAGACCGGCGCCATGGACGAGCTCTACGTCGAGATCGTCTCCGGCCTGGATGCCGGCGACGAGGTGGTCGCCAAGGGACAGTTCCTGCTCGATGCCGCCGCCTCGCTGCAGGCTGCGGCCGAACGCATGCGCGAAGGGCCCTGAGCATGGTTGCGCGCCTGATCGGATGGTCGCTGCGCAACCGCGGACTGGTGCTGCTCGCCAGTGCCCTGCTGGTGCTGGGCGGAATCCAGTCGGCGCGACAGATGCCGCTGGACGCCATTCCGGACCTGTCCGACACCCAGGTCATCGTCAAGGCGGCCTGGCCCGGCCAGTCGCCGCAGTCGGTCGAGGACCAGGTGACCTATCCGCTGGCCTCGGCGCTGCTGTCGGTGCCGCGCTCGACGGCGGTGCGTGGCTTCTCGATGTTCGGCGAGTCCTACCTGTACGTGATCTTCGAGGATGGAGCCGATCCCTACTGGGCACGTTCGCGCGTGCTCGAATATCTGGACCAGGCGGCGGCGCGACTGCCGGCGGGCGTGTCGCCCAGCCTGGGACCGGATGCCTCGGGCGTCGGCTGGGTGTTCGAGTACGCGCTGATCGATCGGCATCACCGCCACGATCTGGACGAGCTGCGCGCGGTGCAGGACTTCTTCCTCAAGTACGAGCTGCAGAGCCTGCCGGGCGTCGCCGAGGTCGCGAGCATCGGCGGCCACGTGCGCCAGTTCCAGGTCGAGGTCGATCCCGACCGGCTTGCGGCGCAGGGACTGGGATTCGAGCAGGTGGCGCTGGCGGTGCGCGATGCCAACCGATCCGGTGGCGGTTCGGTGCTGGAGATGGCCGGCGCGGAGTACATGCTGCGCAGCCAGGCTTACCTGTCGAGCCTGGAGGACTTCCGGCAGATCTCCCTGGGCCTCGACGCGCAGGGCACGCCGCTGCTGCTGCGCAATGTCGCCGAGGTCCGGCTCGGACCCGCCGCGCGCCGTGGCGTGGCCGAGCTGGACGGCGAGGGCGAGGTGGTCGGCGGCATCGTGGTGATGCGCCATGGCCAAAACGCGCTGGACACCATCGAGCGCGTCAAGGCAAGGCTCGACGAGTTGCGCGCGGGCCTGCCACCGGGCGTCGAGCTGGTCGTGACCTACGATCGCTCCGAGCTGATCGGGCGCGCGGTCGACAACCTGCGCGGCAAGCTGGTCGAGGAATCGCTGGCGGTGGCGCTGGTCTGCCTGCTGTTCCTGTTTCACCTGCGCTCCTCGCTGGTGGCGGTGCTGACCCTGCCGGTCGGCATCCTGGCCGCCTTCATCGTGATGAAGCTGCAGGGTGTGAGCGCGAACATCATGTCGCTGGGCGGGATCGCCATCGCGGTCGGCGCGATGGTCGATGCCGCGATCGTGATGATCGAGAACATGCACAAGCATCTGGAGCGCAGCGATCCGCGTGCGGATCGCTGGGAGATCGCGCGCGCCAGCGCGCAGGAGGTCGGGCCGGCCCTGTTCTTTTCCCTGCTGATCATCACCGTGTCGTTCCTGCCGGTGTTCAGCCTGGTCGGCCAGGAAGGCCGGCTGTTCGCGCCGCTGGCGTACACCAAGACCTATGCGATGGCGGCCAGCGCGATGCTGGCGGTGACCCTGACGCCGGTACTGATGGGGTGCCTGGTCCGCGGCCGCGTGCGCGCGGAAAACGACAACCCGCTCAACCGCGCGCTGCAGGCGCTGTACCGGCCGGCGCTGCTCGGCTCGCTGCGGCATCCGCGCATCGTGCTGCTGCTGGCACTGCTGCTGCTGGCGAGCCTGGCCTGGCCGCTGTCACGCCTGGGCAGTGAATTCATGCCGCCGCTGTACGAGGGTGACCTGCTGTACATGCCGACCACCTTGCCCGGCGTGTCGGTCGACGAGGCGGCCTCGATCCTGCAGGTCACCGACCGCCTGATCCGTCAGATGCCGGAGGTCGAGCGCGTCTTCGGCAAGGCCGGACGCGCGGACACCGCGACCGATCCGGCGCCCCTGTCGATGCTCGAGACCACCATCCTGCTCAAGCCGCGCAGCCAGTGGCCGGCCGGCCAGACCGTCGAGGGCCTGATCCGGCAGCTCGACCAGGCGGTGCGCCTGCCGGGCCTGACCAACTCCTGGGGCTACCCGATCCGTACACGGATCGACATGCTGTCCACCGGCATCCGCAGCGCGGTGGGCGTGAAGGTCACCGGTCCGGATCTGCAGGGCATCGCGCAGCTGACCGCGCAGATCGAGGGTCTGGTGCGGGAAGTGCCCGGCACGCGGGCGGTGTTCGGCGATCGCCTGACCGGCGGGCGCTACATCGATATCGACATCGACCGCATGCGCGCCGCGCAGCACGGCCTGAGCGTGGCGCAGATCCAGCGCATGGTGGCGGGCGCCATCGGCGGCGAGGACATCGGCACCGTCATCGATGGCCGCCGACGCTTTCCGATCAACCTGCGTTATCCGCGGGCGCAGCGCGATTCGGTCGAAGCCCTGATGGCGAGCCGGGTCAGCACGCCGGACGGTGCGCAGGTGCCCCTGGGCGTGCTCGCGAACATCTCGGTCAGCGAGGGCCCGGCCGAGATCAAGAGCGAGAACGGCCGGCTCACCGGCCATGTCTACATCGACATGCAGGACCGCGACCTCGGCGGTTACGTGGAGCGTGCGCGCCGGGCGGTCGCCGCCGGGCTGGACTTGCCGCCCGGCTATGCGGTCGAGTGGTCCGGCCAGTACCAGCACCTGCTGCATGCACGCGAGCGCCTGTCGTGGATCATCCCGCTGACCGTGGCGCTGGTGCTGCTGCTGCTGTACCTGCATTTCCGGGATGCGGTGAAGGTCCTGCTGGTCGCCATCTGCCTGCCGTTCTCGCTGGTCGGCGGTTTCTGGCTGACCTGGGCGCTGGGCTACAACCTGTCGGTGGCGGTGGCGGTGGGCTTCATCGCGCTGGCCGGTGTGGCGATCGAGTTCGGCGTGGTCATGCTGCTGTACATCGACAACGCCGTACGTGAACTGCGGGAGTCGGGCGCGAAGCTCGACGCCGACAGTCTCCTGCAGGCCACGGTGCACGGCGCGCTGCTGCGCCTGCGGCCGAAGACGATGACCGTGGCGGTGATCGTGGCGGGCCTGCTGCCGGTCATGTTCAGCGACGGCGCCGGTTCCGATGTCATGAAGCGCATCGCCGCTCCGCTGGTGGGCGGAATGCTGACCGCGCCGCTGCTGTCCCTGCTGGTGATGCCCGCGCTCTACCTGTCGTGGCAGCGCCGGCGGTACGCCTCGGAAGCCTGAGGCAGCGGATGCCGCGCGGGGCGGCGGGCGTATCGGCGGGCGTATACTCGGGACGGCCCGACAGGGCCGATCCCACCTGAAACAAGGCACCTGGATGCAGTTGACCCGCTTCACCGATTACTCGCTTCGCACGCTGATCTATGTCGCGATGCAGAAGGATCGGCGGGTGACGATCCAGGAGGTCGCGCAGCACTACGCGATCTCGAAGATGCACCTGGTCAAGGTCGTGCACCGGCTGGGCCAGCGCGGCTACATCGAGACGGTTCGCGGCCGCGACGGCGGGATCCGCCTGGCACGTGCCCCGGGGCAGATCAATGTCGGCGCCGTGATCCGCGATACCGAGGAACACATGGATATCGCGGAGTGCTTCGGCGGCAACAGGAGCTGCCGCCTGCTGCCGTCCTGTGTCCTGAAAACCGTCTTCGCCGAGGCGCGCAGGAATTTCCTGGCCACGCTGGACGCCTATCAGCTGTCGGACCTGCTGGTCGGCAAGGGCGCCCTGAAACCGGCGGAGCCGGACGCCGCCACGATCCAGTTGCCACCACGGATCCGCAGGAAGCTCGGCACCCGGCGCCAGCAGACGGGCTGATCGCCGCCGACCGCAGGTGGCCGGTGGACGTTGCGTCCGGCCGGCATGGGGCAGGCGGGCAAGGAAGAGGTCCCCGGGGCGGGTCCGGGACGAAGCGGCGCTAGTTGCGCAACATCGATCGGGCGGGATCGCGTGCGAGCGCGGCGCGGATCTGCTCGGCTCCGGGCGTACCCAGAGCCAGCGCCTTTTCCAGGTTCTTCGCGTATTTCTCGATCCGTCGCGGCGGCAGCAGCGGCTCGTTCGGGTCGACGCTGGCCTCGATCAGGACCGGACCGGCCGTCGCGAAGGCCTCGTCGAGCACCCGCTGGCAGTGGTCCGCCTCGCGGACGGCGACGCCGTGCAGCCCGCAGGCCTCGGCGACCTTCACGAAATCGATCGGCGCCAGGTCGCACTCGAACTCGCGGTTGCCCAGAAACATCATCTGCTCCCACTTGATCTGGCCGAGCGTTCCGTTCTTGATCACGAGAATGCGGATCGGAAGGCGGTAGCGCGCCAGGGTGGCAAGCTCGCCCATCAGCATGCTCAGGCCGCCGTCGCCGACGACGGCCACGACCTGCCGCTGCGGGAAGGCGAGCGCCGCGGCGATGGCGTAGGGAATCGCGCAGCCCATCGACGCCGCCAGTCCCGAGCCGATGTACGACTGCCCGGCGCGGGCACTGACATGGCGCGCCATCAGGCCGGTGTTGTGCCCGGAGTCCCAGCACACGATGGCATCGTCGGCGAGCCGGTCGCCGAAGTCCGGCACGATGCGGCACGGATGCATCGGCGTGCGGGGTTCGTCCACGGTCGACCGCAGGAGCCGGTTCCATTCGCGTGTCCCCTGCTGCGCGGCTTTCAGGAACGAGCGATCGGCCCGACGCTGCAGGCGACGATTGAGCGCAGCCAGGGTGGGACGCGCGTCTCCGACCAGACCGACCTCAACCGGAAAGCGCAGGCCGATGCGCGTCGCGTCGCGGTCGATCTGGACGCCGCGGGCCTGCCGCGGCCGCGGGTAGTACTCGATGTAGGGAAACGTCGAGCCCACGATCAGCAGGGTGTCGCAGCGGTCGAACGCCTCCTGGCTCGGTCGGGTGCCGAGCAGGCCGATGCCGCCGGTGGTGAGCGGATGCTCGTCGGGGACCACGGCCTTGCCGCGCAGCGCCTTGATGATCGGCGCGCCGAGCAGCTCGGCGGTGCGCAGCAGTTCCTGCCGGGCGCCCAGCGCGCCGTGGCCGGCCAGGATGGCGATCCGGGAACCCTCGCCGAGCAGTTGCGCGGCACGCTCGACCTCGTGGTCCGGTGCATGCCGCTCGGCATCGGTGGGAACCAGGGAAACGTGATGCGGCACATTGCGGTCCGAGCCGTCGTCGGCGTCGAGCCGGTCTTCCTGCACGTCCACCGGCATGGCCAGGTGCGCCACGCCGGGCACGGCCAGGGCATGGCGGCAGGCCAGCGCCACCGCATTCTCGACATGGCGCACGCCCATCACGCGCGCCGAATAGGCCGCCACGTCCATGAACACCTTGCTGTGGTCGACGTCCTGCTGGGTGAAGCTGTCGGCCAGGTCGTGGTAGGGCGCGCCGGTGATCGCGATGACGGGCGCACGATCGAGCCGGGCGTCGTACAGCCCGTTGAGCAGGTGCAGCCCGCCGGGGCCGGTGGTGGCCAGGCAGCAGCCGGGACGGCCGGTCAGCTGGGCGTGCGCAGTGGCGGCGAATGCGGCGGATTCCTCGTGCCGCACCTGGATGAACCGCACGCGGTCGCCGGCACGCCGGATCGCCTCGATGATCCCGTTGATGCCGTCGCCGGCCATGCCGAAGATGGTGTCCACGCCAAAGGCGTGCAGCGTATCGACCAGGATGTCGGCGCCATTGCGCTGTGCGTCCCCCGGCTTGTCGGATGAGCCCATGACCGTCTTCGTGAGGCAGGTGAGCGGGCGAACGGGCAACCGGCGTACCCAGCGGTCACGGGCGGGCGGCTATCCCCGAGTCTCGTTGGGAGCCAATCCTGCGCATGCGCATGCGGGGGCGCTGGTGTCCGGCATGCGCTCATCGCGCCGCGGCTGGCCGCTGCCGGGGGCGCTTGCCAACGGGCGATGGCGCCGCCGCCCGCGACGTCCGGCCGCGTGTGGCGCGTCCTCGATCTCGCGGACCGGTCACCGGCTCGCGGGTCGACTGCACCTGGGTCATCAGCAGCAGCCCGCCGCCGAACGCGGCGTAGGCGAGCAGGCGATCGCCGCGCGGAAGCCGCGCCTCGAAGCCCGGGCTGAAACGTGGCGGCACGACATGGAAATCGGACCACCAGGCCAGCGCGGTGACGACGGGGGCGACGGTCGCCGCCGGCAACGCCGGATAGTGGCTCCGGACCGCCTCGTAGACCAGTGCCCACCAGCAGGACATGACGTGATGCACGGCATAGCCGACGCCGGTGTGTCGCCACGAGCAGTCCTGCGTGTGGCGTGCCGAAGTTCCCCACAGCCACTGGCTGGTCGCGTTGGTCGGCGCCCAGGGCGGCTGCCCACGGCGTGCCGCCGCGAGAGCGATCACAGCGGTGCTCAGGAGGCTGGCCATGGCGCCGCCGACCAAGGCGCGGTGCAGGAGCGAAGACGCGTCGGTGCGGGGCATGGTGGGCATCGGTGTCGGAACCGCCGCAGGCGCGCACATGTCGTGCCCGCCGATGACCGATCGCGCGCATGGCGGCGAGAGCCGGCGCAGGTCGCGCGTGCCGCGCAACCCTTTGCCGCAAGCACGGCGCAAGGCGCCCGGGCAGATTTGCAGGTCCTCTCTCTACCGACCCATCAGGCGGGCTTGGCGATCATCAACCAGAAGATCAGCAGGAAGGCGAGCAGGGCGGGGATGCCGAGCAGCACCCAGACGCGGAACCAGTGATGGAAGCGTGCGGGCAGCGGCGCCCCCGCCGCGACGGCGGCAGCAGCCAGGTCGCGCATCCGGATCTGGACGAACACCACGATCAACCAGCAGCCGATCGCCACCGCGTAGAGGGCGATCGACAGGACGATCCAGCGGGCACCCCAATCCATGCCCGCCCGGTGGACGAGGTAGAAGCCGGTCAGCGGCTGGATCACCGCCGTGGTGGCGGTGAACAGGACATCCGCGATGACCACCAGGCGCGCCAGGGTGGCGATCGTGCGCACGTCCTCGCGCAGCAGCACGACGGCGAACAGGTAGAACGCGGAGCCGACGCCGGT
>CAMLNE010000176.1 GCA_946481265.1 uncultured Panacagrimonas sp.
GCTGGATGCGGCCCGCGACGAGACCCGCCTGCGCCGCGCCGAGAAGGACATCCGCTGGCTGCGCTTCTCCGGCCTGATCGGCTGGTTCGTGGTGTTGCAGGGCCACGGCTACGATCTGGGCTTCACGCCGGTGTGGGCGATCTATACCGGCGGGGTGCTGTACGCGGCCTGGGCCCATATCCAGGCTGGGCGCTCGACGGACATCTACCGCACGGCGGTGGTCACCACCTTCGCCGACCCGGTGCTGGCCGGCATGATCTGCCTGGTCACGGGCGGCATCGACTCGGTGCTCTACCCCTTCTTCTTCTTCACGCAGATGTCGGTCGCCATCCGCTTCGGCGTGCTCGAATCGATCGGCATTGCGTTCTTCAACTGCGTCGTGACCGTGGCGATCTACCTGATCGAGCCCTGGTACAACGGCCACGCGCATGGCTCCACACCGTTGATGCTCGGCACCAAACTGTTTCTGCTCGGATTCGCCGGGTTCCTGGGCATGATCATCGCGGAGTGGGCCCGCGCACACGCACGCCTGCTGATCGCGCATGCGCACTCGCTGGGCGAGGCGGGCGAGCGCTACCAGACGGTGCTGCGCCGCTTCGCGCAGGTGCAGGAGGAGGAGCGCCGCAACATCGCCGCCGAGCTGCACGACCGCATGAGCGGGCACCTGTTCGGCCTGCGCCAGGGCCTCGAACAATGTCGCGCCGGCCTGGACGATCGCCAGGCGCTGCGCCAGCGCCTGGACGAGCTCGAGGCCACCGTGCGCGCCTGCACGCATGACGTTCGCTCGATCATGAACGAGCTGCGTCCCACGGTGCTCGACGAGCTCGGCTTCTACGAGGCGGCCAGCGAGCACCTTTCCCGACACGCGGAAACGGCGCCCTACCGGCTGGTGCGGCGCATCGATCCCGCGTTGCGGGACTGGCGTTCGCGGCAGGACGCGATGCTGTTCCGCCTGCTGCAGGAGGCGCTGTTGAACATCCAGAAGCACGCCCAGGCGGTCACCGTCGAAGTGCTGCTCGAGCCGCAGGGCGACCAGGTGGTGCTGAGCATTTCCGACGACGGCCAGGGTTTCGATCCCGACAAGGTTCCGCTCGGCCACTACGGCCTGATGACGATGCGCGAGCGGGCCGAGGCGGCTGGCGGCACCCTGCACGTGGACGCCGGAGGCAAC
The DNA here is from genome assembly GCA_946481265.1 of uncultured Panacagrimonas sp. The sequence continues at coordinate 1,172 of CAMLNE010000176.1, forward strand.
CGGCGCGGGACGCGCATCGAGGTCAGGCTGCCGCGGAGCGAGCCGGGCGGACCCGCCAGCGCGCCGGCAAGCCGGCCTGGAAACGAACCGGGAGACGGTCGATGGGCAACGTGATCCGGGTGTTCCTGATCGACGATCACCATGTCCTGCGCCAGGCCATCGCGCGCATGCTCGACCAGGAGACGGATATCACGGTGGTGGGGCAGGCCGGTGACGCCCGCAGCGGCATCGCGGCGATGGAAGCCCTGCAGCCCTATCCGGAGATCGTGATCGTGGATCTCAAGATGCCGGGCCAGAGCGGCATGAGCGCGATCGTCGAGATCATGCAGAAGCATCCCGAGACGCGGATCATCGTCTTCACCATGTACGACAACCCCGGCTACGTGTGGAGCACGATGAACGCCGGGGCACGCGGCTACATCCTCAAGAGCGCGTCCGGCAGCGACCTGCTGCGCGCGGTGCGCTCGGTCGCCAATGGCGGCGCCTACCTGCAGGCGGAGATCACCATGCCGCTGCTCAGGCGCCTGGTGCAGGACGCGCGCGCGGCAGACGATCGCGGCACGCTGTCGGTACGCGAGATGCACATCCTCGAGGCGCTGGCGGAAGGGCTGAGCAACAAGATGATCGCCAAGTCGCTGTCGATCACCGAGGAGACCGTCAAGTCGCACCTCAAGAAGATCTACGAGAAGCTCGGCGCCGCCGACCGCGCGCATGCGGTTGCCATCGCCCTGCGCCAGCAGCTGCTCGGCTGACGCGCGGCCGGCGTTCGCCGGAAGGGATTCCCGCAGGGCGTGCAAGGCGCTCGATGTTCGGCGCATGCATCGCATCGCATCGCCGCGGATGCGCGGCCGGCAGCGCTGCGGATCGCGCACCCCCGCGGATCTTCCCCGCATCCCCCGAACGGGTCGGCGTCGCGCCTGATCCGCGTGATATCCAGCGCCGCGTCCCGGTCGAACAATCCGCAGTCTCCGGATCCCGGTTCCATCGAGACGACGCATGCGCATCGAAGACAAGTCCTACACCACCATCAGGTTCAGCCGGCAGGGCCGGATCCTGACCGCCACGCTGTCGCGGCCCGAGGCGATGAACGCGGTCAACGCCGCGATGCACGAGGAACTCTCGCGCCTGTTCTACGACCTGGCCGACGATGCCGAGTCGGACATCCTGGTGCTGACCGGCGAGGGCAAGGCCTTCTGCGCCGGTGGCGACCTGCTGTGGCTGCAGGAGGCGATCGACGATCCCGAGGTCTTCCTGCGCATGGGCGGTGAGGCCAAGCGCATCATCTTCGGCCAGCTCGAACTGGAAAAGCCGCTGATCTGCCGCCTCAACGGCGCCGCCACGGGCCTGGGCGCCTCGCTCGCCCTGGGCTGCGACATGACCATCGCCAGTGGCAACGCCGTGATCGGCGATCCGCACGTCTCGGTGGGCCTGGTCGCGGGCGACGGCGGCGCAATCCTGTGGTCGCAGCTGGTCGGCTTTGCACGTGCCCGCGAGTACCTGTTCACCGGCAAGCTGGCCAAGGCCGAGGAGGCCGAGCGCATCGGCCTGATCAACCGCGTGGTGCCCATCGAGGAACTCGACGACGCCGTCTACGGCCTGGCGCGCGAACTCGCGGCGGGCGCCACCAAGGCGATCCGCTGGACCAAGATCGTCACCAACACGCCGCTCAAGGCGCTGGCGCACCAGCTGTTCGACATGGGCCTAGCCTACGAGAGCATGTCCAATGTCTCTGCCGATCACCAGGAGGCGGTCAACGCCTTCCGCGAGCGGCGCCGGCCGAAATTCACCGGGAAGTGACCCGGATGCGCCCCGCGGCGCCTCGACCGGCTGCGGCCGGCCCCCTTATCGGGTGATAGGCGGGCCGGCGATGCGGGTCGATCCTGCCCCCCTACTTTCCCAAGGAACGAAATCAGGCATGGACCACGTTGTCACCGTGCGCTACCTGGGCGGGGCCGAACGCACCATGCGCGTGGCGGCCGACCAGACCCTGCTGGAAGCCGCCGAAGCCGCCGGCGTGCCGATCGTCAGCGAGTGCGAGAGCGGGGTCTGCGGCACCTGCGTGGCGGGCTGCACCAAGGGCCGCTACCAGATGGGGCGCACCGAAGGCCTGAGCGATGTCGAGCGCGAGAACGGCAAGATCCTGACCTGCCAGACCCTGGTGGAGTCGGACTGCACCATCGAGCTGCAATACCCGCTCGACGACAACGCGGCGACCCTGGTCCTCGGCGACGGCGTGGTGACAAGGGTGGAGCAGCTGTCGGCATCCACCGCGCTGCTGAGTATCGATGCCTCCGGCATCGGCCAGCGCATCGACTACCGGCCGGGGCAGTTCGCACAGCTGGAAGTGCCGGGTACCGGTGCCTGGCGCAGCTACTCCTACGCCAACCTCGCCAACGCCGACAACCGGCTCGAGTTCATCGTGCGCCTGCAGGCCACAGGTGCCATGTCGGATTATCTGCGCGAGCGGGCCAAGCCCGGCGACCGCATTGCGTTGCGTTGCAGCAAGGGCGACTTCCACCTGCGTCCGATCGCGCGGCCGGTGGTGCTGATCGCCGGTGGCACCGGCCTGTCGGCGATTCTCGCGATGGCGCACAGCCTGCGCGGCGCCAGCCTGGCGCACCCGGTGACCTTGCTGTACGGCGCCACCCGCTACGAGGACCTGTGCAAGCTGGACGAGCTGGAGGCGCTGGCGCGGGAGCAGCCGCGCCTCGAGGTGCGCAGCATCATCGGCAGGGCCGATCCCCGCTGGAGCGGGCCGGTCGGCCTGGTGACCGATCTGCTCGGTGCCGCGGTGCCGGAAGACGGTGACCTCGACGTCTACCTGTGCGGGCCGGCGGCGATGGTCGATGCGACGCGCGCCTGGCTGAGCCAGGCGGGCCTGCACAGGGCCGGCATCTATTTCGAGAAGTTCGTGCCCACCGGCGTGCAGCGTTCGCGCGTGCCGCCGCAGCTGGACACCAAGGCCCTGGACCTGGACGCGGTCCAGCGCGCCGGGCGCGGCACCGCGGTCGTGATCGGTGGCAGCATCGCCGGCATCGCCGCAGCCAAGATTCTCACCGAGCGCTTCGACAAGATCATCGTGCTCGAGCAGGACGGTCCGCACCGCCGCAAGGAAGGGCGTCCGGGCGCTGCTCAGGGCTGGCACCTGCACCACCTGCTGACCGCCGGACAGATCGAACTCGAGCGCCTGTTCCCGGGGATCATCGACGACATGGTCCGCGAGGGCGCGTTCAAGGTGGACATGGCCGACCAGTACCGGCTGCGCCTGGCGGGCTCCTGGAAGAAGCAGTGCAAGAGCGACATCCGGATCGTCTGTGCGGGCCGTCCGCTGCTGGAATGGTGTGTCCGGCGCCGGCTCGACACCGAGCCCAAGGTCGATTTCCGCTACGACACGCAGATGCAGGACCTGGTCTACGACGCGCGCACGAACACCGTGATCGGTGTGGCCGTGGATGCGGCCGAGGGACTGAGCGTGATCCCGGCCGAGTTCGTGGTGGATGCCTCGGGCAAGAACACGCGCCTGCCGGAGTTCCTCGAGCGCATGGGCATCGGCAGCCCCGAGCTGGAGCAGGACATCCTCAACTGATTCTACTCGAGCATGTACCACCATGTGCCGCCCGAGCGGCAGTGGACCGACCGCGTCATGCAGATCTGCTATGCATACCGGCCCAACGAGCAGACCTACGCGGCGCAGTACTACATCGACAGCAGCCGCACGATCCTGTGCACCTCGCTGATCGAGTACAACTGCTATTCGCCGCCGCGAAATGCGCAGGAGTTCCGCGAATTCGCCAAGCGCATGCAGTCGCCGCTGGTGGCCGAGAACATCGAGGGGTTGGAGCCGGCGTCACCGGTCTACAACTTCCGCAGTCCGCGCATGCAGCGCTATCACTACGAGAAGCTGCCGCACATGCCGAACGCGCTCGTGGCCATCGGCGACTCGTACACCAGCACCGATCCGGTCGCCGGCCTGGGCATGACCATCACGCTGCAGGAGGCCGCGCGACTGCGCGAGCTGCTGCAGGTCCACGCGCCCACCAGCCCGGAACTGATCCGGCGCTATTACCGGGCGATCGCCAAGATCGGCGATCACGCCTGGTTCGTGGTGCGCGAACAGACGCTGCGCTTTCCCTGGGTCAAGGACGTGGAGAAGAAGCGGCCGTTCTACTTCCGCGCGCTCAACTGGTACATGGACAGGGTCACCGAGCTGGTGCACGACGACATCGACTCCTACCGGACCTTCCTCGCGGTGATCCATCTGGTGAAGCCGCCGTTCGCGCTGCTTACCCCGGTGATGATCACGCGCGTGATCGGCAAGTGGGCCTGGACCCGGCTGCGCATGCGCAAGACGCTGATCCAGAGAAACTACCCTCCGACCCAGGAGCTGCCACCATCGGGCATGCCCGTGTCGCCACGGGCCTGACGCTGATCCGACGCTGATCCGACGTTCGAGAAATAGAAGACCCGAAAACAATGGAGAGCCGCACCATGCCGCAGTGGACGCACCGGATGATCAACGCCAAGGGTGCCCGCATCCACGCCGTCGAACAGGGCGAAGGACCGCTGGTGATCCTCGTGCACGGTTTCCCCGAGTCCTGGTACTCGTGGCGGCACCAGATCCCGGCGCTCGCCGCGGCGGGCTACAAGGTCGTGGCGATCGATCAGCGCGGCTACGGACGTTCCTCGAAGTTCCGTGTGCAGGAGGCCTACCGCATCGGTCGCCTGGTCGACGACATCGTCGGTGTCATCGACGCCTACGGCGTGGAAAAGGCCTTCGTGATCGGTCATGACTGGGGCGCCCCGGTGACCTGGACCTTCGCCTGGACACGCCCCGAGCGCTGCAGTGGCGTGGTCGGCGTCAGCGTGCCGTTCGCGGGTCGCGCGCTGATCGGCCTGCCCGGCTGTCCCTTCGGCGAAAAGCGGCCGCGCGACTACCACATCGAGCTGGCGGGCCCGGGCAAGGAGTTCTACCAGGATTATTTCGGCGCACAGGACGCGGTCATCACCGAGATCGAGGAAGACGTGCGCGGCTGGCTCAAGGGCCTGATGTGGACGGTGGCCGGCGAAGTGGGCGCGGCCTACGCAGCGGCGATGGCGGCGGCCGGAACGCCCGCACCGACCGGCGTGGAAGCCTTGCGCAACGGCCCGCTGTGCATGCCCAAGGGCGCACGCCTGAAGGACGCCTTCGTCTATCCCGAGCAGATGCCGGCCTGGCTGAGCGACGCGGACCTGGATTTCTACGCCGACGAATTCGAGCGTTCCGGTTTCGGCGGGCCGCTGAGCTTCTATCACAACGTCGATGCCGGCTGGATGGATCTCGAGGGCATGGCCGGCAAACCGCTGACGCCACCGGCGCTGTTCATCGGAGGCAACTACGACGTGGGGACGGCCTGGGGCGAGGAGGCGATCGCGAAGGCGGAACAGCACATGCCGAACTATCACGGCAGCCACATCGTGGACGGCAGCGGACACTGGATCCAGCAGGAATATCCGGAGCAAACCAACCGGCTGCTGATCGGTTTCCTGGACAGCTTGAGGCGGTAGGCGGGCAGTGAGGCAGAGGTCCCCCGAACGGTCGGACGCCCGACTAAAGACGGGGATATTTTCGTGTTTGCTTTTGTAGATTGATATGGTACCGTACAGATGTCATCGGTATCCGGCGGCGAGCACACGCTGATCACGGCGGGTCGCAGCACCTCTGGATGCAGGCACGAAGTAAAAACGCATCGCGACAGTCGATGCGATCAAACAAGAGCCACCAAAGGCTCATTGCGGTGCGAGGAGGGGTCAATGCTGGTTGTGCAGTGCAATAAGCGGTGCGTGCCATCCGTGCAGCCAGTCCCTGTCCGCGCCCATCGTGCTGGTGCGGCATCTGCATCCCCTGTCATCCGGTCCGGCTCTTTCCGCCGATCACTCCCTGCGTCTGCTGATTCGTCTGGCACCGTACCTCTTGTGCGGGCTTCAGGTGTCTATGCCTATGGAGCGATCCGCGCAACGTCGGCGACTTCGGCGGGGCCCCGGCAGGCGGTGATCTCGAAACCGGTTTTCGATCAGCGGCGGCCGTCCCGGTTGTAAGGAAGTCCTCGGCGACCTAAACGCGGTATTTACTGGAGGTTTCATCAATGCGTATCAGAAAGTACGACTTCGATTACTCGCGCCGGAAATTGATGGAGAAGGTGGCGCTCGGTCTTGGCGCCGGTGTCCTTGCTCCCACCTGGGAAACCATCGCCGCCACCGGTGAAGTGACCAAGGCCTATCCGGACGAGCTGACCTCGATCGAGCTGCAGACCAAGGGCAAGATCAAGGTGGGCGACACCATCGACGCGAACAACGTCGAGCACGTCAAGCACCTGCTGGACCCGATCTACTTCAAGCAGATCTCGGAGATGGGCCGCAAGGTCAAGATCCGCGCTCCAACCAAGAACGTGTCCGAGCTGTTCCCGCACGCCTATTTCGAGGCCACCCTCAAGAACGCCGGCAAGGCGAAGTTCGACGAGACCGGCAACGTGGTGGAAGCGGCCACCGGTGGACCGTGGATCGGCGGCAATCCGTTCGTGGACATCAAGACCGGCCAGGAAGGCATCGCCAACCTGACGCTGAGCTGGGGTCGCCACGATATGTCGCAGTACGCCGTGCGCTCCTACTCGAACAACCCGGACGGCTCGCCGGCCTACACCTACGACCTCTACTGGACCGAGCTGAACACGACGGCCCGCACCGAGGGCGAGGCGGTGTTCGACGGCAAGTCGGACATGCTGCGCTACCAGAGCGTGTTCTTCACCGCGCCGCAGGAGCAGGCGGGCGCCTCGTTCCTGGTGCCCTGGTACTACGACCAGCGCAAGTTCCCGGATATCTACGGCTACCTGCCGCAGTTCCGTCGCGTGCGCCAGTTCCCCGCCAACCAGCGCTTCGAGCCGATCGTGCCGGGTCTGTCGTTCTTCCTGTCCGACGCCTGGGGCGCGGGCGATCCGATGCTGACCTGGGGCAACACCAAGATCGTCGGCCGCGGTCCGCACCTGGGCGCATTGGGCGGCAACTTCAAGGGCAAGTCGCACGCCAACTGGGAAAACCAGTCCTGGCACGGCGGGCCGAAGGGCCGCACCTTCATGGAATACACGATGGAGCTCATTCCGGAGTGCGTCCAGATCGAGTCCGAGCCCACCGGTTATCCGCGTGCGCCGGTCGGCAAGAAGAAGCTGTGGGTGGACGTACGCAACGGCATGCTCGTCGCCTACATCACCTTCGACCGCCGAGGCGAGCTGTGGAAGCAGGTCGACGCGGCGTTCGGCCCGCAGGTCGAGGGTGACTTCGTGAACAAGGACCGCCACGGCAAGCCGCACTGGTCCTGGACCAATGTGCACTTCCACGACATCCAGTCGGGCCGCATGGACCTGTTCAACCACTGCAAGCAGATCTCGGGTGGCTACAAGAGCCAGTACGAAGCCCCCGGCGGCAACGAGAAGGCCATCGTCGAGAAGTTCTGCACCCAGGCGGCGATCGCGCGTCTGGGCGCGGTGTAAGAAGTCCGGCGCCAGGGACCAGTAGAAAGAAGCGTC
>CAMLNE010000177.1 GCA_946481265.1 uncultured Panacagrimonas sp.
TCTCGCCGGTGATGGCCTCGACGCGGCGCACGCCGGCGGCCACGCCCGACTCGATGATGATCTTGAACAGGCCGATGTCGCCGGTGCGCCGCACGTGCGTGCCGCCGCAGAGTTCGGTCGAGTAGTCGCCCATCGCGAGCACGCGCACCTCGTCGCCGTATTTCTCGCCGAACAGCGCCATCGCGCCGCTCTTGATCGCGTCGTCGTACTTCATCAGCTGCGCGCCGACCTCGACATTGGCGAGCACGGCGCGATTCACGCGGTCCTCGATCTCGGCGATCTCGGCCGCCGTCAGCGGCTGGCCGTGGCTGAAGTCGAAGCGCGTGCGCTGCTCGTCGACCAGCGAGCCCTTCTGCGCCACGTGCGAGCCGAGCACGTCGCGCAGCGCGCGGTGCATCAGATGCGTGGCGGAGTGATTGCGCACGGTGGCCCGGCGAACGCTCTCGGTGACCTCGGCGCGGACGGTGTCGCCGAGCCTGAGCGTGCCGGCTTCGAGCCGGCCATGGTGGCCGAATACGCTGCCCCTGATCTTCTGCGTGTCCTCGACCTGGAAGTCGCCGATGCGGCCCTTGTCGCCCACCTGTCCGCCGGACTCGGCGTAGAACGGCGTGTGGTCGAGCACGAGCACGCCGGATTCGCCGGCCGAAAGTGCGTCCACCGGCTGGCCCTCGCGGTACAGCGCGAGAACCTTCGCGTCCTCGTGGATCAGCCCGGCGTAGCCGACGAAGCAGGTATCGGCGCCGTCGTAGCTCAGCGCGCCGCCGGACTTGAAACTGCTCGCGGCGCGCGCGCGGGTGCGCTGTTCCTCCATCGAAGCGGCATAGCCGGCCTCGTCGAGCTTCAGCCCGCGCTCGCGCGCGATGTCCGCGGTCAGGTCGACCGGGAAGCCGTAGGTGTCGTACAGCTTGAACACGACCTCGCCCGGGATGACGCCGTCACGGACCTTGCCGATGGCCTCGTCGAGCAGCTTCAGGCCCTTGTCCAGCGTCGTGGCGAAGGCTTCCTCCTCGGTACGGATCGCCTTCTCGATGCGCGACTGCTGCTGCACCAGTTCGGGGAAGGCCTGGCCCATCTCGGCGGCCAGCGGCGCGACCAGCCTGTTGAAGAAAAGGTCGACGACGCCCAGCTTGTGCCCGTGGCGAAGCGCGCGCCGCATGATCCGGCGCAGCACGTAGCCGCGACCCTCGTTGGAGGGCAGCACGCCGTCGGCGATCAGGAAGCTGGTGGCACGGATGTGGTCGGCGATGACCTTCTGCGAGGGGCTGGCATAGGGCTTCTGCCCGGCGATGTCCGCCACCGCCTCGACCAGGACCTTGAAGGTGTCGGTGCGATAGTTGTCGTTGGTGCCCTGCATCAGCGCCGCGACGCGCTCCAGGCCCATGCCGGTGTCGACGCTCGGCGCCGGCAGCGGGGCCATGCTGCCGTCGGCCGCACGATCGAACTGCATGAACACGTGGTTCCAGATCTCGATCCAGCGATCGCCATCCTCGTCCGGCGATCCCGGCGGGCCGCCGGCGATGCCCTTCGAGCCGTCCGGATCGTGGTCGTAGAAGATCTCGGTGCAGGGGCCGCAGGGGCCGGTGTCGCCCATGCTCCAGAAGTTGTCGGACAGGAACTCGCCGCCCTTGTTGTCGCCGATCCGCACGATGCGGGAATCGGGTACACCGACCTTCTTCCACAGGGCGAAGGCCTCGTCGTCGCTGTGGTAGATCGTGACCAGCAGCCGCGCCGGATCGATCCCCAGCCACTGGCGGCCCGTCACGAACTCCCAGCCCAGGCGGATGGCCTCGGGCTTGAAGTAGTCGCCGAAGCTGAAGTTGCCGAGCATCTCGAAGAAAGTGTGATGTCGGGCGGTGTAGCCGACGTTCTCGAGATCGTTGTGCTTGCCGCCGGCGCGCACGCACTTCTGGCTGCTGACGGCGCGCACGTAGGGGCGCGTGTCCTGGCCGGTGAAGACGTCCTTGAACTGCACCATGCCGGCGTTGGTGAACAGCAGGGTCGGATCGTTGGCCGGCACGAGCGGCGACGACGGCACCACGGTGTGGCCGTTGACCCGGAAGAATTCCAGGTACCTGGCGCGCAACTCGTTGCTGTTCATAAAGCCGGGGCGGGGGCGGGGGCAGGCAAAGGGGCGCAATTTTAGCCAGACGGGGAAGGGGGTGCCATGCGGCCGATCCCCGCGACACCTCCCCAGGCGGTCGGCCGGTGTCCGGAGCGGTCCTTCCCCGGCCAAAGGCACGCCCGCGAACCCCGTGCCGCGGTCACGCCGGCGGCAGGGCGCCCGCCAGCAGCGTGGCATTGCCTCCCATCGCCGCCGTGTTGATGCACAGCGCCTGCTCGCTGACGAAGCGCGGCAGGTAGTGCGGTCCGCCGGCCTTCGGACCGGTGCCGGACAGTCCCTCGCCGCCGAAGGGTTGCGAGCCGACCACCGCGCCGATGAGGGAGCGGTTCACGTAGACGTTGCCCACCCGGGCCCTGGCTGCGACGTGCCGCCAGATGGATTCGACGCGCGAGTGCACGCCCAGGGTCAGGCCGTAGCCGGTGGCGTTGATGTCCTCGATCACCGCGTCGAGATCGGCGCGGCGGTAGCGCACCAGGTGCAGGATCGGCCCGAAATGCTCCTGGTCCAGCACGCCGATGCCGGGAATCTCGGCCAGCACGGGCGCCACGAAGCTGCCGTGCGCACACGCCGGCGGCAGCGCGCAGGTCTGCAGGATGCGGTGGTCGCGCGCCAGGTCCTCGACGTGCCGGCGCAGCGCCTGCTGCGCCGCCGCGTCGATGACCGGGCCGACGTCGGTGGCCAGCAGCGCCGGGTCGCCGACCTGCAGTTCGCGCATCGCACCGCGCAGCAGCGCGACGACCCGCTCGGCGATGGTGTCCTGCACGTAAAGCACGCGCAGCGCCGAACAGCGCTGGCCGGCGCTGCCGAAGGCCGAGCGCAACACGTCGCGCACCAGCTGCTCCGGCAGCGCGGAGGAATCCGCGATCAGCGCGTTCTGTCCGCCGGTCTCCGCGATCAGGCTGGCCAACGCGCCCTTGCGCGCCGCCAGGGTCGCGGCGATCGAGCGCGCCACCGCCAGCGAACCGGTGAAGGCCACGCCGGCCAGGTGCTCTTCGCGAACCAGCGCCGCACCCAGCGCGCCGTCGCCGGGCAGCACCCGCAGCACCCCGGCCGGCAGCCCGGCCTGCGCCCACAGGTCCGCCATGCGCAGCGCGATCAGCGGCGTCTGCTCCGCCGGCTTGGCCACCACCGTGTTGCCGGTCACCAGCGCCGCGGCGACCTGGCCGGTGAAGATCGACAGCGGAAAATTCCAGGGCGAGATGCACGCGAGCACGCCACGGCCGCGCAGGTGCAGCTCGTTGCGCTCACCCACCGGACCCGGCAGCTCGCGCGGCACGGCCATCAGCAGGCGCGCCTGCTGCGCGTAGTAGCGCAGGAAGTCCACGGTCTCGCGCCACTCGGCCAGCGCGTCCGGCAGGGTCTTGCCCGCTTCGCGGACCAGTAGCTGCAGAAAGCCGGCCGACTGCGCATCCAGCAGATCCGCCGCGCGTTCGAGCAGGGATGCGCGCTCGGCCACGCCGCGCGCGTCCCAGGCCGGCTGGGCCTGGCGCGCGTCCTGCACGGCCGCTGCGGCCTGGGTCGGCGCCACCGGCGTCCAGGCGCCGATCACGCGGCGGCGATCGGCCGGGTCACGGCTCTGCTGCGCGCCGCCGCCCGGCGTCGGCGCGGCCGCCGCCGCATCGAGTGCGGCCTGCAGCTCGCGCTGCACGCGGCGATCGGCGAGCTGCAGGCCGCGCGAATTGCGGCGGTCCGGGAACAGCGCGTCGGGCAGGGGCAGGGCCGGCGCCGGCTGCGTGCGCAGCGTGTGCACCGGGTCGGCCGCCAGCACTTCGGGCGCCACGGCCGTATCGAAGATGCGATGCACGAAGCTGGTGTTCGCGCCGTTCTCCAGCAGCCGCCGCACCAGGTAGGGCAGCAGCGCCTCGTGCGTGCCGACCGGCGCGTACACGCGGCAGGGCATGGCCAGGCGCTCGCGCAGCAGGCCGTAGAGCGCCTCCCCCATGCCGTGCAGACGCTGGAATTCCCAGGCCGGGTGGGTGCGCGCGGCCTCGGCGATCCAGGCCAGGGTGTGCGCGTTGTGGGTGGCGAACATCGGGTAGAAGCGTGGGCCGGCATCGATCAGCCGGCGCGCGCAGGCGAGGTAGGCGACGTCGGTGGCCGCCTTGGACGTGTACACCGGGTAGCCGGGCAGGCCGCGCTCCTGCGCCCACTGGATCTCGCTGTCCCAGTAGGCGCCCTTGACCAGGCGCACGGCCAGCCGCCGGCCCGTGCGCGCGGCCAGGCCGGACAGCCAGTCGATCACCGCCGGCGCGCGTTTCTGCACGGCCTGCACCGCGAGCCCGAACCCGTTCCAGCCCGACAGCGCGGAATCCGCAAAGACGGTCTCGACCAGGTCCAGCGACAGCTCCAGGCGATCGGCTTCCTCGGCGTCGACGGTCAGGCCCAGGTTCTGCGCGCGCGCTTCCAGCGCCAGCCGCAGCAGCCGCGGATGCAGCTCGCGCAACACGCGCGAGCGCTGGAATTCCTCGTGGCGCGGATGGAGCGCGGAGAGCTTCACCGAGATGCCCGGGCGCGTTTCGACGGCCTGGTTCGCGCTGTCTCGGGTCGCGGCGCCGATGGCGGCGATCGCCTCGCGGTAGCGCTGGAAGTAGTGGTCGGCGTCGTCGGCGCACAGCGCCGCCTCGCCGAGCATGTCGAAGGAGTGGCGTTCGCAGCGGTCCGCCGCCCCCGCGCGGCGCAGCGCCGCGGCGATGTCCTGGTCCATCACGAACTGCTCGCCCATCAGGCGCATGGCCTGGCGCAGCGCCAGGCGCAGCAGCGGCTCGCTGCTGCGCGACACCAGGCGTCCAAGCACGCTCTCGAGGCCGCCCTCCGCCTCGTCGTGCAGGTTCACCAGGCGGCCGGTCAGCAGCAGGCCCCAGGTCGAGGCGTTCACCAGCAGGGACTCGGAGCGGCCCAGGTGCTGTGCCCAGTCCGCGGCGCCGAGCGTGTCGGCGATCAGCTTCTCGGCGGTGGGCGCATCCGGCACGCGCAGCAGGGCTTCGGCCAGGCACATGAGCAGCACGCCTTCGCGCGACGACAGGCCGTACTCGCGCAGGAAGGCGTCGAGCATCGAGCCGCGATGCGCCTGGTCACGCAGCTCGCGGATCCAGTCGGCGGCACGCGCCTCGATCGCCTGCGCGGTGGCGGTGTCGGCGCTGGCCGCCGGGATGAGCGTGTCGAGCAGCTGGCGCTCGTCGGCCAGCCAGTGCCGCGTGATCGCCTCGCGCAGGCCGTCGTCGATGTCGCGAAGACCGGCGGCGACGAAGGCGGGCGGCGTCGTCATGGTCGCGGCGCGTCAGTCTTCCGGGTCGCCCTTGAGCGCGGCGCGGATGTGCTCGGCTTCGAATCCCCGGGCCGCCAGGAAACGGTATTGCTTCTGCCACTGCGCGCCGCGTTCCGGCACCGCGCCGAAACGCCGCTGGCGCAGCCGGGCCGCCAGGTCCGTGAAATCGCATTCCAGGGCCTCGAACGCGGCCCGGACCTGCTCTTCGGGGACGCGGGCCTCGCGTAGCTCGGCGCGGATGCGCAGCGGTCCGTAACCCTGTCCGGCGCGCGAGCGCGCCAGCGTGGCGGCGAAGCGGGCGTCGGACTGCCAACCCGCCTCGGCCAGGCTTTCGATCACCTCGTCGCGGGTGCCGGCATCGTGGCCGCGTGCGGCGAGCTTGCGCTGCAGCTGGGCGGCCGAATGCTCGCGCCGGGCCAGGATGCGCATCGCCGAGGCGCGCGCATCCGCCGGCGCGGGTGTCCCGCCGTCCTCAGGTCTTTTCCGCGGGCGCACGCTTGGCGTGGAGCTTCTCGCGCAGGCTGGCCTCCAGGGCGGCGGCCACCTCCGGCCGATCCCGCAGGAACTGGCGCGCGTTGTCCTTGCCCTGGCCGATCTTGTCGCCGTTGTAGGCGTACCAGGCGCCGGACTTGTCGACCAGCTTCTGTTCCACGCCGATGTCGATCAGCTCGCCGAGCTTGGAGATGCCCTCGTTGTAGAGGATCTCGAACAGGGCTTCCTTGAACGGCGGCGCCATCTTGTTCTTGACGATCTTGACGCGGGTCTCGTTGCCGATCACCTCGTCGCCCTTCTTGATGCTGCCGATGCGGCGGATGTCCAGGCGCACCGAGGCATAGAACTTGAGCGCGTTGCCGCCGGTGGTGGTTTCCGGCGAGCCGTACATCACGCCGATCTTCATGCGGATCTGGTTGATGAAGATGACCATGGTCTTGCTGCGCGAGATGTTGCCGGTCAGCTTGCGCAGCGCCTGGCTCATCAGTCGCGCATGCAGGCCGACATGGCTGTCGCCCATCTCGCCCTCGATTTCCGCCTTGGGCACCAGCGCGGCCACCGAGTCGACCACGATGATGTCGACCGCATTCGAGCGCACCAGCATGTCGGCGATCTCCAGGGCCTGCTCGCCGGTGTCGGGCTGGCTGACCAGGAGCTCGTCGATGTTCACGCCCAGCTTCGCCGCGTAGTTCACGTCGAGCGCGTGCTCGGCGTCGATGAAGGCGGCGACGCCGCCCGCCTTCTGGCATTCGGCGACCGCGTGCAGGGTCAGCGTGGTCTTGCCGGAAGACTCCGGCCCGTAGATCTCGACGATGCGGCCGCGCGGCAGGCCGCCGATGCCCAGCGCCATGTCCAGGGTCAGCGAGCCGGTGGAAATCACCTCCACGTCGCGCACCGCATCGGCGCCGGTCATGCGCATCACCGCGCCCTTGCCGAACTGCTTTTCGATCTGTCCAAGTGCGGCTTCCAGGGCTTTGCGGCGGTTGTCTTCCATGCTGTTCTTCTCGATAGGTAGGGGTCAGGCGTCGGCCTGCGCAGGAGGGGGTGGGAGATGCCGCGAGTTTCCCATAGATCGCCGTGGCCACGGCCGGGGTTGGCAGGCGCATCCATGCCTCACCTTAGGTCGTCGGCGTGTACTCGCAACTGGGTTTCTGCGCAGGTGCCGGCCTCGCGCGGGTGGATGGGATCAAGGGTTTCGGGAGCGCAATGCGCTTCTTTCGGCTGGGACTGCCGGTACTGTATGAAAAAACAGTATTGAAGGCCATACGGCAGTACCTTGCCGATGCCGTCGCTCCCTCTGGTCGCCCGACTCGATGGGTCGTCGCCGCCGCGGTCGGCTACCGCCTGCGGCCGCCCAGACCACCGCGCCGGTGCCAGGCGCGTCGCGCCCTGCTCACGCTGCGACGCCGGGCCGGCGAACTCGCGCCCGCGGTTTTGCTGGCATCAGGGATCCCACAGCGTGCGCTGGGCCGAGGGCGGCGGGGTGCCGGTCGGCGCCTGCAGCCGCCAGGTCTCGAGCACGCGGTATCGCGAGTCGGCGCCGAGGTGGCTATGGATCAACGCGAAGCCGTCCACCGGCCAGCTCACCACCGGCACCGGCGTGGGCGCGAGGAACTGCGTGGCATCGCGCAGCACCGTCACATGGGGAACCAGGCGCTGTCGGGTGTCGTAGGGAACCGAGCGCGCCTGCAGGGCCTCGCGCAGATCGCGCCACAGCTGCCTGAGCGGGGCGCTGGCCTGGGCCGGCCCGAGCCACCAGGGGATCGAGCGGTCACGGAAGCTGCTTGCTTCCTCGAGACGCAGCTCGAAGCGCGGCGAGCGCAGCGTGGCGGCCGCCTCCATCGCACGTTGCACCAGCGTCTCCGGCAGCCCGGGATAGTCGCCCAGGAAGTGCAGGGTCAGGTGATAGCGCTGCGCGTCGACCCAGCGCCCGACCGGGTGCAGCCGCTGCCGCAGGTGCCCGGCCGCCGCGGCCAGCGCGGCCCGCGTCGGCTCGTCCGGCCACAGTGCAAAGAAGAGTCGGTCGCGCTCAGCCGGCATTCCGGATGCGGTCGACCAGTCCGGCCAGGGCCAGGTGGGCGGTCTGTTCGCGGATCGCGATGCGATCGCCGGCGAACAGCTCGCGGCGTGCCTGCGGCGGATGGCCGCGTCGCACCCAGGCCAGCCACACCGTGCCCACCGGCTTGTCCGGGCTGCCGCCGCCGGGGCCGGCGACGCCGGTGACCGCCGCGCCCCAGTCGGCCGGGGTGTTCTGCATCAGGCCGGCCACCATCGCCAGCGCGCACTCCTGGCTGACCGCGCCAACGCTATCGAACACGGCCTGCGGCACGCCGAGCAGCTCGTGCTTGGCCTGGTTGGTATAGGTGACCAGCCCGCGCTCGAACCAGGCCGAGGAGCCGGCGAGGTCGGTGGCGAGCTTGGCGATCAGCCCGCCGGTGCACGACTCGGCAAAGGCCACCCGCTCGCCGCGCGCGAGCAGCAATGCGGCGAGCGCATCGACCAGGCCAGAACCGGTATTCATCGGCGACCTGCCGCCTCAGAACGGGATGTCGTCGTCCGGCCCGTTGAACGCCGAGTCCGCCGCTGCGGCCGGCGCCTGCCGGGCCGCGGTTGCGGCACCGCGCGCCGCACCGCCGTAGGCGCTGCCGCCGCCCTCGAAGCTGTCGCTCCCACCGCCCTGGCGGCCGTCGAGCATCTGCATCTCGTTGACGCGAATCTCCATGAAACGCGCCTCCTT
>CAMLNE010000178.1 GCA_946481265.1 uncultured Panacagrimonas sp.
GAGCTGGATTGGACCTACGAGATCCCGGCCAGCCAGATCGACTGGATCCGCGCCAACATCCCGGAGCTCTACCACGTGCACACCTACCTGGGCGTGTACTACTACGGCTTCAATCTTTCGCGGCCACCGTTCAAGGACAATCCCAAGCTGCGTCGCGCGCTGACCCTGGCCATCGATCGCAAGATCATCTGCGAGAAGGTGCTGCGTCTGGGCGAGCAGCCGGCGGATTCCTGGGTGCCGCCCGGCACCATCGGCCATCACACCGCCAAGGCGCAGTGGTCCGGGTGGACGCGCGAGCAGTCGCTGGCCGAGGCACGACGCCTGTACCGCGAGGCGGGTTATTCGGAGGAGAACCCGGCGCGCGTGGAGCTGCTCTACAACACGCACGAGAACCACAAGAAGGTGGCCACCGCGGTCGCCGCCATGTGGAAGCAGTGGTTGGGCGTGGACACCGTGCTGGTCAACGAGGAGTGGAAGGTCTACCTGCAGTCACGCCGCCTCAAGACGCGTACGCAAGTGTTCCGCGCCGGCTGGATCGGCGACTACAACGACGCCAATTCCTTCCTGGAGATCCTGCAGTCCACGCACGGGCTCAATGACTCGGGCTACGCCAGCGCGCGCTTTGACGAGCTGCTGAGAAAGACCTCGATGGAGCGCGATCCCGAGCGCCGCGCGGAGTGGATGCGCCAGGCCGAGGCACAGATCCTCGAGGACCTGCCGGTGATCCCGATCTACTTCTACGTCACCAAGCGACTGGTCTCGCCGCGCGTCACCGGCTGGAAGGGCAACATCATGGATCACCACGCCACGCGCTACATGCGCCTGGCGCCGGCCCGCCCGTAGCCTGCAAGCCGGAGCGTCCCGGATTGACGCGCCGAAGACCGGCCGCGATGCTTCGGCCGTTCCATCCCGCGCGCCGCCATGCTTCGTCTCGCCCTGCTCCGACTCGCCAGCGCGGTGCCCACGCTGCTGCTGCTGCTCGCGGTGTCCTTCTTCCTGATGCGGGCCGCGCCGGGCGGCCCGTTCGATACCGAGCGCTCGCTGCCGCCGGAGACGCTGGCGCAGCTCGAGCAGGCCTATCACCTCGACGAGCCGATGTGGCGGCAGTTCCTGCGCTACCTGGGGGATGCCGTGCAGGGCGACCTCGGCCCCTCGTTCCAGTACACGGAATTCCGCGTCAACGAGCTCATCCTGCAGGGCCTGCCGGTCTCGCTGCGCATCGGTCTGGGCGCGATGCTGCTGGCCCTGGTGGTCGGCTGCGGAGCCGGCATCGTCGCTGCCCTGCGCCACAACCGGATCAGCGACCACGCGGTGATGACCCTGGCGATGACCGGCATGTCGATCCCCGTCTTCGTCATCGCCCCGCTGCTGATCCTGCTGTTCGCGGTGACCTTGGGCTGGCTGCCGGCGGGCGGCTGGCAGCATGGTGACTGGCGCGACATGGCGCTGCCGGTGCTGGCCCTGGCCATGCCGCAGATCGCGATCCTCGCGCGGCTGATGCGCGGCTCGATGATCGAGGTGATGAGCGCCAACTTCATCCGCACCGCGCGCGCCAAGGGTCTTCCCCTGCGCAGGGTGGTGCTGCGCCACGCGCTGCGTCCGGCCCTGATGCCGGTGATCTCCTATCTCGGACCCGCACTGGCCGGCATCATCACCGGCTCGGTGGTG
Source organism: uncultured Panacagrimonas sp. (assembly GCA_946481265.1). The sequence continues at coordinate 1,669 of CAMLNE010000178.1, forward strand.
ATCGAGCAGATCTTCAGCATCCCCGGCATCGGCCGCTACTTCGTGCAGGGCGCGCTCAACCGCGACTACACGCTGGTGATGGGCGTGGTGGTGTTCTACGGCACCCTCATCGTGCTGTTCAATTTCCTGGTCGACCTGCTCTATGGCGTGCTCGATCCGCGGGTGCGCAGCGCATGAATGCCGAAGCAGGCCTTGCGGCAACGGACGCGCCGGCATTGCCGGTGGGCCGCAGCCTGTGGGTGGATGCCTGGCGCCGCCTGCTGGCCAACCGCGCGGCGATGGCCTCGCTGGTGGTGCTCGCGCTGATGGTCCTGCTGATCCTGTTCGGACCGCTGTTTAGTCCCTGGGAGTACGACTACATCGACTTCGACGGCACCTGGCGCGCGCCGCCGCAGCTGGAGGGCATGCACCTGTTCGGCACCGACCAGCTCGGCCGCGACCTGTTCGTGCGCACCCTGGCCGGCGGGCGGATCTCGCTGCTGGTGGGCATCGTCGCCACCCTGGTGTCCCTGCTGATCGGGGTGACCTACGGCGCCGTGGCCGGTTACTTCGGCGGGCGCATCGACAACCTGATGATGCGCGTGGTGGACATCCTCTACGCGCTGCCCTTCATGTTCCTGGTCATCCTGCTGATGGTGGTGTTCGGTCGCCATCTGGTGCTGATCTTCGTCGCGATCGGCGCGATCAACTGGCTGGACATGGCGCGCATCGTGCGCGGCCAGACCCTGGCGCTGAAGAACCGCGAGTTCGTCACCGCTGCTCGCGCGGCCGGACTGAGCGATGCCGCGATCATCCGCCGGCACATCGTGCCCAACCTGCTGGGCGTGGTCGCCGTCTATGTCACCCTGACCATTCCGCAGGTGATCCTGGTGGAATCCTTCCTCAGCTTCCTGGGCCTGGGCGTACAGGAGCCGGCGACGAGCTGGGGAGCACTGGTGAACGAGGGTGCGCGCGACATGGACGCCGCGCCCTGGGCGCTGATCTTCCCCTCCGCCTTCCTCGCGGTGACCCTGTTCTGCTTCAACTTCATCGGTGACGGCTTGCGCGACGCGCTCGACCCGAAGGATCGCTGAGCCCATGAGCCTGCTCGAAGTCCGCGATCTGAGCGTGCGCTTCCAGACGCCGGAGGGCGTGGTACCGGCGGTGGACGGGCTGAGCCTGGCGCTCGCGGCGGGCGGCACGCTGGGAATCGTCGGCGAATCCGGGGCCGGCAAGTCGCAGACGGCGCTCGCCATCCTGGGACTGCTGGCGAAAAACGCAAAGGTCTCGGGCTCGGTGCGCTTCGAGGATCGCGAGCTGGTCGGCCTGCGCGAATCGCAGCTCTCCGCGCTGCGCGGCAATCGCATCGCGATGGTGTTCCAGGACCCGATGACCAGCCTGAATCCCTACCTGCGCATCGAGACGCAGATCGGCGAGGTGCTGGAGCGACATCGCGGCCTGTCGCGCACGGCCGCACGCGCGGAGAGCCTGCGCCTGCTCCAGGCGGTCCACATCGCGGACGGCGCCCAGCGGCTGCGCAGCTATCCGCACGAACTCTCCGGTGGCCAGCGCCAGCGGGTGATGATCGCCATCGCACTGGCCTGCCGGCCCGCGCTGCTGCTCGCCGACGAGCCGACCACCGCGCTGGACGTGACCGTGCAGGCGCAGATCCTTCGGCTGTTCGGGGAGCTGCGCAAGGAATTCGGCGTGGCCATGATCCTGATCACGCACGATCTGGGCGTGGTGGCCGAAGTCTGCGATCACACGCTGGTGATGTACGCCGGCCGCGCGGTCGAATCGGGCGCCACGCGCGACCTGCTGAGCGTTCCTGCGCATCCGTACACGCGCGCCCTGCTCGAGGCGCGCCCGCGCATCGACACGCCCTGTACGGATCGGCTGCTTGCGCTGCCCGGCCAGCCGCCCAACCTGCTGGCGCTGCCGCCCGGCTGCGCCTTCGCGCCGCGCTGCCCGATTGCGCTCGAGGACATCTGCACGCGGGCGGTGCCGGCGCTGCGCCCCGTGGAGACGGGCCGGCTGGCGGCCTGCGTGCGCCTGCAGGCACCCTAGGCGGGCGCACGGCGCGCGGCGCGCGGCCGGGTTCCGTCCCGGCTTGCCCCGCGGGAAAGCGGGGCCTTGCACCGCCTTTGCGTCCTACAGCGGTTCGAAGCGCGGGCCGAAGTCCTGCAGGTCCGGCATCACCATGAGCGGCTGCTGGTCGAAGGCGAGCGCGTACTCGCGAAGCTTCGCCAGGCAGGCCTGGCGATCCTCCAGCGGCAGGTAGGGCACGTGGTGCGCGATGAAAGGCTCGGCAACCGCGAAGCCCGCATAGCCCAGCGTGCCCTGGAAGAAGTGCTTCATCATGCCTGTGGCCAGCGGTCCGTGGATGCCGCGCTCGCCGAACATGTAGTCGCGACCGCCCAGGCTGAATGCGGCAAAGGCCTTCCGGCCGGCCATGCCGCCGTTCGCGTAGATGCGCTTGCCGCCGTAGAAGGTGCCGGAGATGAAGACGCGGTCGAACCAGCCCTTCAGGATGGCGGGCGTGCCGAACCAGTACAGCGGGAAGGTGAATCCCACCACATCGGCGGCGAGGACCTTCGCGATCTCGGCCTGGATGTCCTCGGCGAGGCTGCCCTGCTCGTAGCCGTGGCGCTGTTCCAGCGCGTAGGTGAGATGGTCGGGGTTCGCCCGGCTGCCGAAATCCTCCGGACCGGCCACCGGATTGAATTTCATCGCGTACAGGTCGGACAGCGTGACCGTGTCGCCGCGTTCCTGGAACGCATCGATCAGCACGTCGCGCATGGCGCTGACGAAGGAGTCCGCTTCGGAATGCGCGTGAACCAGGTGGATCTTCATCTCGGGTCTGTCTCTCTTTCAGGGGCCGTGGATCAACGGCCGGTATAGCGTGGCTTGCGCTTCTGGCTGAAGGCGAGCAGGCCTTCACGGGCGTCCGCGGTCGCCGCGATGCGCGACAGGGCCTGCGCCTCGAGTTCGAGCTGTGTCTCGAGCGGCTGATCCTGCACCGACAGCAGCAGGCGGCGCACCTCGCCGTATGCGCGGGTCGGGCCGGCCGCGAGCTGGCGGGCGATCGCCTCGGCCTGGACCTCGAGCTCCGCCAGCGGCGCGAGTTCGTCGACCAGCCCGGCCGCCAGGGCCGCCGCTGCGTCGAGCGTCTGATTGCGCAGCAGGAAATTGCGCGCGCGTGTCGGGCCGAGGCGGCGCGAAAGCATGATCGACGCGCTTGCATCGCAGCTGAAGCCGATGCCCGTGTACGCCGCGGTGAAGCGTGCGTTGTCCGCCGCGACCAGCACATCCGCGCCGGCGGCGAAGGCGACCATGCCGCCGGCGCAGACGCCCTGCACGGCCATCACCACCGGCGCGTCCATGCGTTGCAGGCGGGCCACGGCACTGTGCATGGTCGTGGTCATGCGCTTGATCACGGTCGGCAGCTGGTCGATCTGCGCCACGAAGTTGGCGATATCGCCGCCGTAGCCGAAGGCTTTTCCCTCGGCCGTCACCAGCACCGCGCGCACGTCCTCGCGGCAGGACAGTTCATTGGCGCGGGCGCAGATCTCGTCGCAGAAGCGCGGGTCGATCGGATTGCCGCGCGTCGGGTCGGTGAGGCGCAGGCGCGCAAGTCCGTTCTCGACGGTCAGGGTGGTGGCGGTCTGGCTCATGAAGGCTCCTCGCGGCCGGGCGCCCGGCCGCGTCGATGATCGGAAGGAGGCGACAGGCCGGCTGCGGAAAGCAGGGCGGGCGGCTGTCGCGAACTGGTACCCTACCATACGATCTGTCGGGATCGTCCCCGCTGCCGCGCTTGCAAAGCAGCGGGAATAACGGCGGGAAAAGACGGGCAGGCAAAGTCCGGTACGGCGTGCTTCAGGCCGGGATCCAGTCGGGCGGCCGCGGTGGCGGCGTGCGTACCGCGCGCTTCGCGCGCATCTGCGTGGCCAGCAGGCGCGCCCAGACCTCGAGGAAGTGGCGGCTGTCCGCCGCGCTGACCGAGGCGGCCGCACCGGCCGCGATGCCGCTCATCAACCAGTGGCTGAGCACGAACAGGTCGCGCGGCTCTTCCATGCTGGCGCCGCGCTTCTCGAAATAGTGGCCGATGGCGCCGTCGATCGTGCTCAGCGTGCGCTCCGACAAGGTCTGCAGCGCGCGCGCCAGGTCCGCATCGTGGCGTGCCGCGGTGATCAGCTCGAAATAGGCGCCGAAGGCGCGCGTCCCGTACACCGTCTTCCAGGCGGCGTCGACCACGGCGGCCACGCGATCCTCGTCTTCGGCGATGGCCAGCAGCATCTCGCCCAGCACCCGGTAGGCGCGGCGCATGAGGAAGGCGGTCGCCTCCAGGATCAGCGCGTTCTTGGTCGGGAAATGATGCAGCTGCGCACCGCGCGAGACGCCCGCGCGGCGCACGATCGAACTCACCGTGGTGCCGGCGTAGCCGTCGTGCATCAGGCAGTGCAGGGTGGCATCGATCAGTCGTCGGCGCATGGCCTCGCTGCGCTCGCTCTGCGTGCGACGTGCCTGCGCCGCGCCAGCGGCCGGGCGCTTGGCGACGGCTCGGCCGGGGGCGGATGGAGCGGATTTCGACGACGGGCGGGCCATGCCAGGGACGTGGGGTGATTGACAGCAGCGGACCGCCTCATGCTACATACAGTACGTACTGCATGTAAAAGTGTTGGCGGGAACGAAGGGACTGTCGGCAGCAGCAGGAGGTGGCGCCAGGGAGATCGCGCCCGCACGACATGCAGGAGCGAGCTTCGGGACCCGGGGCCCCTGCGTCGCGGCACGGTCTTGTTGCCGATGCGATGCGGCGCCGTCTCCATCGTTCGTCTTCTCGTCGCTCGCCGTCTCATCGCTCGCCTCGCCCTTTCGCCTTGCCTCGTCTGTCGTCTCGCCCACGTCTCCGGAGCCACCGATGATTCCCCGCACCCTGTTCAACGCCGAGCACGAGGATTTCCGCAAGACCGTGCGCCGCTTCTTCGAGACCGAGGTAGTGCCTCATCGCGAGGCCTGGGAGGAACAGCAGCACGTGGACCGCGCCGTCTGGAACAAGGCCGGCGAACTGGGCCTGCTGTGCGTGACCATGCCCGAGGAATTCGGCGGGCTGGGCGTGGACCGCAGCTACAGCGTGATCCTGATGGAGGAGCAGAGCTACGCCGGCGACTCCGGCACCGGCTTCTCGCTGCACTCCGACATCGTGGCCAACTACCTCAACAACTTCGGCAGCCGCGAGCAGAAGGCGCACTGGCTTCCGAAGATGGCCAGTGGCGAGATCATCGGCGCGATCGCCATGACCGAGCCGGGCACCGGCTCCGACCTGCAGGGCGTCAGGACCACCGCCGTGGCCGATGGCGACGACTACGTGATCAACGGCAGCAAGATCTTCATCACCAATGGCTACCTGTCGGACCTGGTGGTCGTCGTCGCCAAGACCGGCGACAGCGGTGAAGGCGCCAAGGACATGTCGCTGATCCTGGTCGAGGCCGACCGTGCGGGTTTCACCAAGGGCAAGCCGCTCAAGAAGGTCGGCATGAAGGCACAGGACACCTGCGAGCTGTTCTTCGAGAACGTGCGCGTGCCCAAGTCCAACCGCCTGGGCATGGAAGGCATGGGCTTCATCATGCTGATGAAGGAACTCGCCTGGGAACGCCTGATGATCGCCATCACCTCGGTGGCCGGCGGCGAGGCGGTGCTGAAGTACACGCTCGACTACACGCGCAACCGCAAGGTCTTCGGCAAGCCGGTGGCGAGCTTCCAGAACACGCGCTTCAAGCTCGCCGAGATGAAGGCGGAACTGGCCATTGCGCGCGTCTATGTCGACAAGTGCATCGAGATGCAGCTGCAGAACAAGCTCGGCGTGGACGACGCCGCGACCGCCAAGTACTGGACCTCGGACCTGATGATGAAGGTCATCGACGAGTGCGTGCAGCTGCACGGCGGCTACGGCTACATGCTGGAGTACCCGGTGGCGCGCGCCTGGATCGACTCGCGCGCGCAGCGCATCTACGGTGGCACCAACGAGATCATGAAGGAGCTGATCGCGCGCACCATGTGATGGACCGCCGCCGCGCCGGGTGGCCCGCGCCCGACATGGCACACCGGTCTGCCCTGCACACGCCCAGCCGGGATGACGATGAACGATCCGCAAGCTGCCACCGACGTTGCACTGGCCCCGGCCCCCTGGAGCCTGGTCGGGCGGGGTTTCATCTTCGCCCTGTGGATGCCGCGCGACGTGCTCGAGCACGGCAGCTTCATCCCCTCGGGACTGGTGCGCCACGGCCGCGGTCGCCTGGCCTACGCCATGTTCGTCGACTACGCATCCAGCGACGTGGGGCCCTACCGCGAGCTGCTCTACATCCCCGGCAGGCTGCGCTTCGGCAACGGCCGGCATGACACGCCGCTGTCGATCACGCGCATCTTCGTGTCGACCCAGGCCTCGGTGATCAACGGTCGGATCAACTGGGGCATTCCCAAGGATCGCTGCGATTTCGCGCTGCGGCGCGACGTCGCGCGCGAGCAGATCCGGCTGCAGGCCGACGGCGGGGGCCCGACCTTCGCGCAGATGGACGTGGAAGCCTTCGGTCCGCGCCTGCCCGCCCCCCTGGGCTGGACACCGCGCGCCTGGCGCAGGTTGTCGCAGCTGCGCGAGGGTCGGCGCTACACCTACGTGCCCGAGGCCCGTGGCCACTTCCGCCTTGCGCGCGTGCACGGCTGGCAGTTCGAGCCGAGGATGTTCCCCGACCTGGCACGCGGGCGCCTGCTGGCCGCCCTCGAGATCACCGATTTCACCATGCGCTTTCCGGTGGCCGAGGTGCAGCCTGCCGTGGTCCCCTGAACGGTCTTCCGGGAAAACGCCGTACACGCGAAGCACCCGGCATCGCGCGCGAAGGCGGCGCCCGGGCCCCCGACAGTCCCGCTGAGCACTGTGTCCGCATGCCTACGCATGCGTTCCCATGCGTTC
>CAMLNE010000179.1 GCA_946481265.1 uncultured Panacagrimonas sp.
GAACATCAGGTCCAGATTCAGATTGTCGTTGTCGGCGTCGCGCGACATCGCGAAGGCGCGCAAGGCCTCCTCGCGCCCGTGGATGCGTCCCAGCGCCGCCAGGTGCGCCGGCTCGAAGCTCTGCACGCCGATCGACATGCGATTGACGCCGGCGGCGCGGTAGTCGCGGAAGTTCGCGGCATCCGCCGTGCCGGGATTGGCCTCCAGCGTGATCTCGATATCGGGTGCGAAATCCAGCTTCGTCGCGGCGGCGTCGAGGATGGCGCCGATCGCCCGGCCCGAGAACAGGCTCGGCGTCCCGCCGCCGAAGAAGATGCTGCGCAGTTCCTGCGTCCCGCCGTCGTCGCGCAATTCGAAGGCCAGGTCGCGGACCAGCGCCTCGACGTATTCGGCCTCCGGGATCGCGCCGCGCACCGGGTGCGAGTTGAAATCGCAGTACGGGCACTTCTTGGCGCACCAGGGCAGGTGGATGTACAGCGCAAGCGGGATGTCCAGCGCAGGCGCCTGCGCCACGCTCATGTGCCGCCGAGCTGGCGCAGCAGGATCTGCATGGCCTGGCCGCGGTGGCTCAGGCGGTTCTTCTTTTCGGGCGGCAGTTCCGCGGCCGTGCAGTTCTGCTCCCGCACGTAGAACAGCGGGTCGTAGCCGAAGCCCAGTGCACCGCGCGGGGCACGCAGAATGCTGCCGCGCCAGCGTCCCTCGGCGATCAGCGGGATCGGGTCGTTGGGCGAGCGCAGCAGCACGAGCAGGCTGACGAACTGCGCGCCGCGCTCCGCGTCCGGCACGTGTTCGAGTTCCGCCAGCAGCTTGTCGTTGTTGACCGCGTCGGAGGCCGGCTCGCCGGCGTAGCGCGCGGACCGCACGCCCGGTGCGCCATCCAGCGCATCGACGCAGAGCCCTGAATCATCGGCGATGGCCGGCAGGCCCGATACCGCCGCGGCGTGGCGCGCCTTGATCAGCGCGTTTTCGATGAACGTGGAACCGGTTTCCGCCGGTTCCTTGGGCGAGAACTCGCTGACCCTGCGCACGCGCAGGCCGATCGGCGCAAGCAGGTCTTCGAGTTCGTGCGCCTTCTTCAGATTGCGGCTGGCGATGACGATCTCTTCCATCCGCCCATTGTACGCCGCGAGCCCGGAAAACAAGCCGCGTGATGCACTGGCGGATCTATCCCGCGAGCGCGGCACGCTGGGCCTCGATCAGCTGCGCGATGCCTCCGCCGGCCAGCTCGAGCAGGCGATCGAGCTCCTCGCGACGGAAGGCATGTCCCTCGGCGGTGCCCTGCACCTCGATGAAGTGCCCGGCCTCGTTCATCACCACGTTCATGTCGCATTCGCAGCCCGAGTCCTCGAGGTAGTCGAGGTCGAGTACCGGCTGCCCGCGATGGATGCCCACGCTGACCGCCGCCACCTGGCCATGGATCGGATTGCCCTTGATCAGGCCCTTCTTCTTCATGGCGGCCACCGCGTCCACCATCGCCACGTAGCTGCCGGTGATGGCGGCGGTACGGGTTCCGCCATCGGCCTGGAGCACATCGCAGTCCAGCGTGATGGTGCAGCAGGACAAGGCGTTCAGGTCCACCGCCGCGCGCAGCGACCGACCGATCAGGCGCTGGATCTCCTGCGTGCGGCCGGACTGCTTGCCCTGCGCCGCCTCGCGCCGTCCGCGCGTGTGCGTGGCGCGCGGCAGCATGCCGTATTCGGCCGTGACCCAGCCGGTGTCCTTCCTCCAGGCCGGACCGCGTTCCTCGACGCTGGCGGTGCACAGCACCTGCGTATCACCGAAGGACACCAGGACCGAGCCCTCCGCATGGCGGGTGAACCGACGCTGGATGGACACGGGGCGGAGCTGGTCGGGCCTGCGGCCTGAGGGTCGGGACACGTCGGAAAGAATGAGAAGGGGCGCATCGGGATTGTAAGCGCAGCCCAGCCCCGCCCGCGCCGTTGCAAGCCGTGTGCCGCGCCCTGCGCCTCGCGGGCGGACGCGATCCCTACAATGCGCGGCATGGACATCGACGAACTCGCCGACACCTTCGAACTGCTCGGGGATTGGGAGGAACGCTATCGCTACCTGATCGAGCTGGGCCGCGAACTCGCCCCCATGCCGGAATCCGAGCATGACGAGGCACACAAGGTGCGCGGCTGCATGAGCCAGGTCTGGCTGGCCCATACGCGACAGGACGGCCCGCCCCTGCGCCTGGAGTTCCGCGGCGATTCCGACGCCCACATCGTCAAGGGCCTGATCGCGGTGCTGCTGGGCCTGACCTCGGGGCGCACGCCGCAGGAGATCGTGGACATGGACCTGGGCGCGGCGTTCACGCGCCTGGGCCTGGAGAGCCACATCAGCATGAACCGGCGCAACGGCTTCTACTCGATGGTCGAGCGCATCAAGCAGCTGGCGGCGACCGAGCTCGGGCCGGCCTGAGGCCCTGCACGTCGGCGTGATGCGGTTGGCGGATCGTGCCAAGGACCGACCGCACGCCCATGCCATACTTTTCCCGCATTCAACCAAAGGGGAGTCGGCATGGGCACCGTCGCAATCATTTTCCTCGTATTCGCCGCCATCACGCTGTGGAAGCTCGTGGTCACCGTGCCCCAGGGCAAGGAGTACACGATCGAGCGCTTCGGCAAGTACGTGACCACGTTCCAGCCCGGCCTGCACTTCATGGTGCCGTACATGTACCGCATCGGGCGCAAGCTCTCGATGATGGAACAGGTGCTCGACGTGCCCAGCCAGGAGGTCATCACCAAGGACAATGCCATGGTCGGCGTCGACGGCGTGGTGTTCTTCCAGATCCTGGACGCCCCCAAGGCGGCCTACGAGGTGCAGCAGCTCGAGCTCGCCATGATGCAGCTCACCATGACCAACCTGCGCACCGTGATGGGCTCGATGGACCTCGACGAACTGCTCAGCCAGCGCGACCACATCAACACCAAGCTGCTGAGCGTGGTGGACGCCGCGACCACGCCCTGGGGCGTGAAGGTGACGCGCGTCGAGATCAAGGACATCCGTCCGCCGCAGGACCTGGTGGACTCCATGGCCCGGCAGATGAAGGCCGAGCGTGACAAGCGCGCCAACATCCTCGAGGCCGAAGGCTTCCGCCAGGCCGCGATCCTCAAAGCCGAGGGCGAGCGCCAGTCGCAGATCCTCGCCGCCGAGGGCCAGAAGCAGGAGCAGATCCTGTACGCCGAAGGCCGCCGCGAGGCCGCGTTCCGCGACGCCGAGGCGCGCGAGCGTGAAGCCGAGGCCGAGGCCAAGGCGACGCTGATGGTGTCGCAGGCCATCGCCAAGGGCGACGTGCAGGCGCTCAACTACTTCGTGGCCACCAAGTACATCGAGTCGCTGACCAAGTTCGCCGAGAGCCCGAACGAGAAGCTCGTGTTCATGCCGCTGGAAGCCGGCAGCGTGATCGGCGCCATCGGCGGCATCACCGAACTGGCCAAGAACGCCGGCATCGGCGGCGCGCCCAGGGTGCCGGCCGCCTGATCATGGACGCCGACCCCCTGCTGTACTGGTACTGGTTCGTCGCCGGCTTCGCGCTGCTGATCGTCGAGATGTTCCTGCCCACCGGCTTCGTGCTGATGTGGATGGGCGTCTCGGCCATCGTCGTCGGCGCGATCGCCTGGGTGGCGCCCACCACCTGGCCGGTCGAACTGGTGCTGTTCGGCGTGCTGTCGATCCTCAGCTTCTTCGCGTATCGCAAGCTGTGGCCACAGAAGGCGGTCACCGAGCAACCCTCGCTCAACCGACGTGGCCATTCCTACGTGGGACGCACGTTCACGCTCAGCGACCCGGTGATCAACGGCGTGGGCACGCTGCGGGTCGACGACTCGCAGTGGCGCATCGCCGGTCCGGACATGCCGGCCGGCAGCCAGGTCCGCGTGGTGCAGGCCGAGGGCGCGACACTCAGGGTGGAGCGTGCCGGGTAAACATCGGACCAGGAATACTGCACTGCGCCAGCCCCTGCCGCGGGTCCCGCTGCCGCAACCGCTCGCGCACGCGCGCGACAACCTCTACACCTTCGGCGAGGAACTGGCCCACGCGGTGACCCACGGCCTGGGCGCGGTCCTGGCCATCGTCGGTCTGGTCCTGCTGGTGGTGCGTGCCGCGCTGTACGGCAACACCTGGCACGTGGTGGCCTCCAGCGTGTTCGGCGCCACCTTGGTGATGATGTATGCGGCGTCCACGCTCTACCACAGCATCCCGCTGCCGCGGGCGCGCCACGTGCTGCGGGTCATCGACCACTCGCTGATCTTCTTCCTGATCGCCGGCACCTACACGCCGTTCACGCTGGTCACCCTGCAGGGCCCCTGGGGCTGGAGCCTGTTCGGGTTCACCTGGGGCCTGGCCGTGATCGGCGTCGGCCTGAAGGTCTTCACCACCGGCCGCTACGAGGCGGTGTCCCTGTCGGTGTACCTGCTGATGGGCTGGTGCGCGCTGCTGGCGATCAAGCCGCTGCTGGACCGGCTCGAACCCACCGGCCTGATCCTGCTCGCGGCCGGCGGCATCACCTATAGCGGCGGCGTGCTGTTCTACACCTGGCAACGGCTGCGCTACCACCACGCGATCTGGCACCTGTTCGTGCTCGGTGGCAGCGTGCTGCACTGGTGCACGGTGTACTTCTACGTCCTGCCCGGACCGGACGGGCCCTGAGCGCCCCAGAGTCTTCAAGCGGAGAAACCCGATGTTCAAGGCCGTCGGCAGTCCCTACCTCGTGCCCTTCGACGGCTCGTTCCGCGTGGCCGGATCGCCCACCCGGCCGCCGCAGGAGGGGGCCGACAAGGACGAGCAGAAATCCAGGCTCAAGGCCTGCGTCGATACGCTCTCCGACCTGCAGGCCCTGCTCTATGCCCACGATCGCTATTCCCTGCTGCTGGTATTCCAGGCCATGGACGCGGCCGGCAAGGACTCGACCATCCGCGCGGTGCTGTCCGGCGTGAACCCGGCCGGCTGCGAGGTCTACTCGTTCAAGCGTCCCTCGCAGACCGAGCTCGACCACGATTTCCTGTGGCGCAGCAGCCTGTGCCTGCCGCAGCGCGGGCGCATCGGTGTCTTCAACCGCAGCTACTACGAGGAAGTGCTCGTGGCGCGCGTGCACCCGGAGATCCTGGCCGGCCAGAAGCTGCCGTACACGCTGCCGCCCGCCCGGATCTGGCCGCAGCGCTACGAGTCGATCCGCGACTACGAGAAGCACCTGGCGCGCAACGGCACGGTGATCCTCAAGTTCTGGCTCAACGTCTCGCCGGAAGAACAGCGCGAGCGCTTCCTGGCAAGACTCGACGAGCCGGAAAAGAACTGGAAGTTCGAGGAGGGCGATCTTTCCGAGCGGGCGCTGTGGAAGGACTACATGAAGGCCTACCAGACCGCCCTGAATGCCACCTCCGTGGCACATGCCCCCTGGTATGCGATCCCGGCCGACAGCAAGCCGTTCATGCGCGCCGCGGTCGCGGATATCGTCGTGCGCACCCTCCAGTCCCTGGACCTGCACTGGCCGCAGTTCGACGTCGCGCAGAAGCGGAAATTCGGGCAGATGCGCAGGAAGCTCGCCGGCACCCCCTGATTCGCGGCGCGGCAACCGACCTACCGGTCGAAGTGCCCGCATCGCAGGAAGTGCAGGGCCTGCCGGATCACCTCGTCGCTGCGCATCATGAAGCTGTGGTTCTCCCACAGTTCGATGAAATCGGCCATGCCCTCGACGCGCGCGCGCGCCACGCCGACCTTGCCGTCGTCCGGTCCTTCGATCAGCGCCGAGTACAGCGGGTTGAACGAGCGCGTGCCGGCGATCACGCCCACCGGATAGGCCACCGGTCCCAGCCGGTTGGGCAGGCTGTCGGCGGCCGTGCCGAGCTGGTTCCCGGCCGGGCCGTTGACCCAGATGAAGGGTGCGTAGCGGCCGAGGCGGTCCACCAGTTCACTGCCACGGTTCGGCGGTGCCAGCATCACCACGCGGCCGAGCGATTCCGGCGTCCGGGTCGCCAGGTACTGGCGCAGCACGATGCCGCCCATCGAGTGGGTGATGAAATGGACGCGCGCGGCGCCGGCCTGCAGCACCTGGTCCACCGCGGGCGCGAGCCGCGTCGCGGCGAGCTCCTCGATGGTCGCCCGGGTCGAGGGATAGTCGAGATTGAGCACGGCATAGCCCCGTGCCCGCGTCGCCTGCGCAAGCTTGCGCATCGAGCCGGCCGAACGCGCCAGCCCATGCAGCAGGATCACGTGTTCGGGGTCGTGCCGGCCGGGCCGCGAAGCATCGTCGACGCCGGCCAGGGCGGCGCAGGACGGCAGGTCAGGCATCGCGGCGTAGCCACCGCGGCGCCGCCGCATCAGGGCCGGACCCCGATGGCCGCGAGGGTCGCCAGGCAGCCCAGGGCAGGCGCCACAGCAGCAATGCGGCCGCGATGCCCAGGTACAGCAGCGGCTCGCGATGGTCGGATTTCACCAGCCACAGGAAGTGCAGGCCGCCCAGCACAACGGCGGGATAGACCAGCCGGTGCAGCTGCTTCCAGCGCCGCTTCAGGCGACGCTGCCAGCCCTGGGTGGAGGTGATCGCCAGCGGCAGCAGCAGCAGCCAGGCGGCGAAGCCCAGGGTGATGTAGGTGCGCTCGATGACTTCCTCGGCGAGCCGGGCCGGCGACCATTCGAGGTCGAAGGTCAGGAAGATCGCGAAGTGCACGCAGATCCAGGCGTAGGCCCACAGGCCGAGCAGCCGCCGGATCTGCACGAACTCGGCGCGGCCCGTCAGCTCGCGCAGCGGGGTCATCGCCAGCGCGAGCAGCAGCAGGCGCAGGCTCCACAGGCCGCTGTAACGCTCCAGGAATTCGACCGGGTTGGGGCCGAGCCCGGCGTGGGTGAGGCGCCAGGCCAGTTCGAGCGCCGGCCACAGCGCGAGCGCCCAGGCCGCGGCGCGCAAGGCGTGCAGGGGGCGCACGCCGGTCAATGGAATTTCACCGGATCCATGCCGGCGTACAGCGGCGCCACCTCGTCGTAGCCGTTGTAGGTCAGCGTGTCGTGCCTGAACAGCTCGCCCAGGCGCCGCTCGGTCGCCTGGCTCCAGCGCGGATGGCTCACCGCAGGATTCACGTTCGAGTAGAACCCGTATTCCGACGGCTGCAGCAGGTTCCAGGTGGTCGGCGGCTGCTTTTCCACGAACCGCACGCGCACGATCGACTTGATGCTCTTGTAGCCGTACTTCCAGGGCACCACCAGGCGCAGCGGTGCGCCGTTCTGGTTGGGCAGCACGCGCCCGTACATGCCCACCGTCAGCAGGGTCAGCGGGTGCATGGCCTCGTCGATGCGCAGGCCCTCGACATAGGGCAGCTCGAATCCCGCCCAGCGCCCCAGCGGCATCTGCTGGCGGTCATAGACCGTCTCGAAGGCGACGTAGCGGGCCTTCGAGGTCGGCTTGAAGCGCTGCAGGAAACCGGCAAGCGGCACGCCGACCCAGGGCACCACCATGCTCCAGGCCTCCACGCAGCGGAAGCGGTAGATGCGCTCCTCGAGGGTCCCGGCGTTCACGATGTCCTCGATGCCGACGTCTCCCGGCGCCTCGCATTCGCCGCCAACGCTCACCGTCCAGGGCCGCGTGCGCAGGCTGTGCGCGTTGCGCGAGGGCTGGTCCTTGCGCGTGCCGAACTCGTAGTAGTTGTTGTAGGTGCTGACGTCGCGGAAGGGGGTCACCACCTCGCCGCCCGCACGCTCGCTACGCGTGGCGATCTGCAGTGGCGCCAGGGCCGCGTCGGCCCCCGCCGCGGATTTCCCCGCCGCGGCCTCCTCGGACTTTCCGCAGCCGGTGACCAGGGCGAGGGCGCCCAGGCCGAGCTGCGTGACCAGGCGGCGTCGATCGCCATGCACGCGCTCGGGCGTGATCTGGCTGGAGCGGACGGGATGCGGAGGCGGTACGCGGATGAGCATGGCGGACGATCTCGGACGGGACGCCGCAGAGTGACGCAAATCCAGGCCCCCGGGTTCCCGGTCACAGGCCGTTTCGTCATGCAAAGCGGACGAGCGGACGAGCGGCCGCCGCCCGGACCCGGAATGCCGCCCGCGCCGCGACAGGCGCGAGCCAGCGTCCGGTGTCCGGTGTCCGGGGCGACCTCCCGGGCGAGGGGCTCCTGCCCTGCACCCGGGAGCAGGCCGCGCCTGCGCTACAGGATGTAGCGGCTCAGGTCGTCGTCGCCGGCCAGCTTCTTCAGCTTGCCGTCGACATAGGCCGCGTCAATCGTCAGGCTGCTGCCCGCCTTGTCCGGCGCGTCGTAGGCCAGCTCTTCCATCAGGCGCTCCATCACCGTGTGCAGACGGCGCGCGCCGATGTTCTCGGTGCTCTCGTTGACCTGCCAGGCCATCTGCGCGAGGCGCTTGATGCCGTCTTCGGTGAATTCGACGTCGACACCCTCGGTCTTCATCAGCGCGATGTACTGGTCGGTCAGCGAGTAGTCCGGCTCCTTGAGGATGCGCTCGAAATCCTCGGTCTTGAGGGCATCGAGCTCCACGCGGATCGGCAGGCGGCCCTGCAGCTCGGGGACGAGGTCGCTCGGCTTGGCCATGTGGAAGGCGCCCGAGGCGATGAACAGGATGTGGTCGGTCTTCACC
>CAMLNE010000180.1 GCA_946481265.1 uncultured Panacagrimonas sp.
GATGAAGCTGGCGATTGCCTCGCTGCGGCGGAAATGATCGATGTGCTGGTCGAGCGGAAGATCGGTCAGGCCGTCGGCATAGTTGGCCATGAACTCCGTCTCGCCCTCCAGGTGATGGCGCACGCGCAGGAGCCGCTGCCCGAGGTTCGCATGCAGCCCGGTATCCACGAAGGTGATGCGCCAGTCCTGGATGTCCGAGGTGAGCGGCTGGATGTTGCGACCGCCCTCGGTCATGACGAAATCGTTCGATACGCACTCGTCGTAGTTGCGGAAATAGTCCTTGATCATGTCACCGCGATAGCCCAGGCACAGGATGAAATCCTTGTGGCCGAAATGCGCGTAGTAGCGCATCAGGTGCCACAGGATCGGCCGGTAGCCGATGGTGACCAGCGGCTTGGGAATGGTGTCGGAATGTTCGCGCAGCCGGGTACCAAGACCACCACAGAAGAGCACCACTTTCATGATTGACGTCCGCAGAAGGAGGAGGCTCGGGTGCGCGCGCCATGCAGGTCGAAGATGACGCAACTGGACGATGCATGGGGCCCCGGATCTCGTGGAAGGGAGGTGTGTCTGCGCGCCGACTCTGGCGGATTTCAGGGCCGATGACCAGCATGGATTCGTGGTGCCAAACGCTCGTCGCGCGGAGTGCCTTGCCGGAAAAACCGAGGGCACGGAGTGCTCCGGATCCGGGTGTACAGGAGTCATATCGCAAGCGCCGTGCCCGGGGTATTGCCGGCACTGCGGCAGTCGACAGGCGCATGTCGGCTTGCAAGAATTCCGACCACCTCGATACGGCATCGCGCATGTCGTGCGGCGCTGCCTGGCAGTCGAGCCCCTGTCCGTTCGCGCCGGAGAGACACCCATGATCATTGTCGACACCGCCCTGGCCAAGCGGGCGGAAACGGGATCGCCCGTGCGTGTGGGCATGGTCGGTGCCGGCTACGTGGCCAGGTTCATCGCGCTGCAGATCGTGTCGGCGACAGTCGGCATGCGCCTGGTGGCGATCTCCAATCGCACACCGGCGAAAGCGGAAGGCGTGTATCGCGAAGCTGGCGCCACCGACATCCGGCGTGTCGACAGCGTCGCCGAACTCGATGCATCGATCCGTGCCGATCATGTCGCGGTCACCGACAACCCCAGCCTGCTCTGGGAATGCGGACAGATCGACGCGATCATCGAGGTCACCGGCGACACCGAGTTCGGCACGCGCGTGGCGTACGAGTCGCTCCGGCGCGGCAAGCACGTCGTGCTGGTCAGCGCCGAGGTGGATGCATCGGTGGGCCCGATCCTGAAGGTCCATGCCGATCGGGCAGGCGTGGTGGTGACCTATACCGACGGAGACGAACCGGGCGTGGCGATGAACCTCGTGCGGTTCGTCGAGAGCATGGGATGCAAGGCCATGTTGATGGGGCAGCTCAAGGGCATGCTCGACCGCTACCGCAATCCCGATACGCAGCGTGAATTCGCGGAGCGGCATGGCGTGAACGCGGCGATCGTCGCGTCCTTCGCTGACGGCTCCAAGCTCAATCTCGAGGCGGCGGTGATGGGCAATGCCACCGGCTTCGTTCCCGCGGTGCGCGGCATGCACGGCTACGCGGTACCCAATGTGCGTGATCTTCTCGAGCGCTATTCGATGGACGACTTCAGCGCAGGGGGGCTGGTCGACTACGCGCTTGGCGCAGAGCCTCACACCGGCGCATTCGTCATCGCCTACAACGATCATCCGCTGCGCCGGCAGTTGCTGTCCTACCTGAAGATGGGTGCCGGACCGCTGCACATGTTCGTGACGCCGTACCATCTGCCGCCGATGCAGCTGCCGCACAGTGTGGCGCGCGCCGTGCTGTTCAACGACGCCACCATCACGCCGCGCGGCGCACCGGTATGCGACACCGTTTCGTATGCCAAGCGCGACCTCCGTGCCGGCGAACGGCTCGACGGCATGGGCGGCTTCACCTGCTATGGACTGGTCGACCGCTACGAGATCTGCCGCAAGGGCAATTTCCTGCCGATCGCGATCTCGGTGGACTGCAGGCTCAAGCGCGACATCGCGAAGGACATGCCGCTGACCTATGACGACGTCGATCTTCCGCCCGGCCGCCTGGTCGATCGGCTGCGGGAAGAACAGGACAGGCATTTCGCCACTTGAGCCAGACCGTTCAATCCGTCGCGGAACGCAAGGCGGACGTTCCCGCGGCCGGGGGAATGGCCGAGCCGTCGGGATCGGACGACAGGGCAGGGGCCTCGATCCCTGTCGTTGGTCTGCAAGGGATTGCCTTCTGGGGCAATTTCGGAACGCACAACTTCGGCAACGAGTGCACGCTCCACGCGATGCGCATCAATGTGCGCCACCGCTTGCCGCAGGCGCGGCTGCTGGCGATCTGCAGCCAGCCCGGCGAGACGAACGCCGGCCACGGGATCGACGCGATCCCGATCGTGCTCGACGCCGAGGCCGGCCTGATCCGCCGCGGCGCGATCGCGCCGCTGCTGGGCCGGATCTGGCGTGAGCTGTCGGACTGGCCCCGGGTCTTCGGCGCGATGCGTGGCGTCGATCTGCTGGTGATGACCGGCACCGGTCTGCTGACCGACACCCACCATGGTTTCCTCGATACGCCCTACCAGATGCTCAAGTGGTGCCTGGCCGCGCGCCTGTGCGGCACCCGGGTGGCATTCGTCAGTGTCGGTGCCGAGGGCCTCGAAAATGCCGTCAAGACCGCATTCATTGCCGGCGCGCTGCGCCTTGCCGGATACCGCAGCTACCGGGACGACGTGTCGCGCCGGCGGGCATCGCGGCTCCTCGCCGCAGCCCGGCACGATCCGATCTATCCGGACCTGGCTTTCAGCCTGCCGCGGGAACGCGTGCCGACAGTGCCCCCGGCAGCCGTTGCGCCGACTGTCGCCGTGGGCATCTACACCGTCCACGGCAGTCCGCAGGACATCGCCAGGTACGGCGAACTGATCGGCGGGTTCGTGCTCTGGTTGCTCGGCCGTGGTTGCCGGGTGCGGATCGTCATCGGTGACGCGGAGTACGACCCGGCCGCGCTGGCGGCCCTGCGCGCCTGGCTCGCGCAGCACGACGCGCTCGAGCGTGTCATCGACGAGGCGGCGACCTCATTCCAGGACCTCATGCACCAGATCGCGGAAGCGGATCTGGTCGTCGCCACCCGCTTTCACAATCTGGTGCTGGCGCTGCTGCTCGGCAAGCCGGCGATGTCGATCTCACACATGGACAAGAACGACGAACTGATGAACGCCATGGGACTGGAACACTATCGCGTGAGCCTCGATGGAGCGGAGCCCGACCGCCTCCGCACCCTTTTTCTGGAGCTCGAACGCGAGGCGCCGCGCCTGCGCGAACAGATCCGCAGGCGCGCCGATGAAAGCGCCGCCAGGCTGGAGGAGCAGTACGACCGGCTTTTCGGGCGTCTTGCCACATGAGCGCCCTCGGGCAGGTGTTGCGGCAGGCGCTCGGCGCGTCCAATGCGAACCTGGTGCGTGGATCGCGGCGCGACATCCTGGTGTTCTCGATGCGCGAGATCTCGGATCTGCCGGCCTACTGCGTGCAGTACGAGTTCGAGGACCTGATCGTCGACCTGGCCGGTGCCGACCGCATCGGCCCAACCCACCTCGAGGCAGTGGAGTTTCAGCGTCGCGTCTACAAGGCGCTGTATATGGGAAGCCGTTCGCGCGATCTCGCGATGCGCCTGACGCCGCGCCTGGGCGGGCTGCGCCTGGAGAAGGATTACGAGCTGTTCGTGGCGGTCTTCAACGATCCGTACGAGGTGTTCGCGCTCAGGTCCACGCCGGACTGGCGCGCGCGCTGCCGCCAGGCGGTCTGCGTGATCACCGAGGCCTGGGAGGCCGATCTGCCGGAGTACCTGCTCAAGTCACTGGCCGATTTCGACCGCATCTACCTGACCGCCAACCCGGTCGAGTCGGTGGGGCGCATCACCGGCAGGCCGTGCAGCTACCTGCCGCTCGGTGTCGACGCCTTGGCCCTGTGCCCCTATCCGGATCCGCCGAAGCGCGAGATCGACGTGCTTGGCATCGGCCGGCGTTCGGCGCAGACGCATGCCGCGCTGCTGCGGCTCGCCCGCGAGAGCGGGCTGTTCTACTACTACGACACGGTGAGAACCCGGTCCGTGGCCGACGCCGCGCGGCAGGTGACGTTCTCGGTGATCGATCCGGCCGAACACCGCTTCAAGCTCGCCAGCATGCTCAAGCGCAGCCGCTACTACCTGGCCAGCAAGGCGCGGGCGAACGAGGCCGAGGCGATCGAGGTCGACGAGGTGTCGGGGCGCTTCTTCGAAGGAGCGGCGGCCGGCGCGATCATGATCGGCGACCCGCCGGCCAGCGGTCCCTACCTGTCGCTGTTCGACTGGCCCGACGCCGTGGTCAAGGCGCCGTTCGATGATCCCGACATCGGCGAACGGATCGCGCAGCTCGACGCCGATCCCGATCGCTGCTCGCGGATCCGCAAGGCCAACATGGTCAACGCCCTGCGCCGCCACGACTGCGCCTATCGCCTGCGGCGCCTCCTCGAGGAGGCGGGCCTGCCGGCATCGCAGGCGCTGCAGGACAGGGAGGCAGGGTTGCGGGAGCTCGCCGAGCAGGTCCAGGCCGCCGACGTCGCGCCCTGAGGCGACCACCGCCGCGCGGCGGTGGTCGCTTGCATGCGTGTGCGCCGGGCGTTGCGTCAGACGTTGAAGCGGAAGTGCATGACGTCGCCTTCACGCACCACGTACTCCTTTCCTTCCAGCCTCCAGCGGCCGGCCTCCTTGGCTCCCGCCTCGCCGCGATACTGGATGAAGTCCTCGTAGGCGATGACCTCGGCGCGGATGAAGCCGCGCTCGAAGTCGGTATGGATGACCCCGGCCGCCTGCGGTGCGGTGAATCCTGCCTTGATCGTCCAGGCGCGGACTTCCTGGACGCCGGCCGTGAAGTAGGTCTGCAGGCCGAGCAGGGAGTAGGCGGCGCGGATCACGCGGTCCAGGCCCGCCTCTTCCAGGCCCAGGTCGCGCAGGAATTCGGCCTTGTCGGCGTCGTCGAGCAGGGCGATCTCGGCTTCGATGGCGGCACACACCGGCACCACCAGGGCGTTTTCGCTGCGCGCATACGCCTCCACCCGCTGCAGGTACTCGTTGCCCTCGCGCAGCGCCTGTTCATCGACATTGGCGATGTAGAGGGCGGGCTTGGCGGTGATCAGCTGCAGGTCGCGCATCCAGACGCGTTCCTCGCCCTCGACCTGCAGGGCCCGTGCCGGGCGACCCTGGTCGAGCACTTCGAGGACCCGCTTGTAGAACTCGTGCTTGGCGACGGCGCTCTTTTCGCCGGTCTTGGCCACCTTGGCGGCCCGGTCGCAGGCCTTGGTGGCGCTATCCAGGTCGGCCAGCGCCAGCTCGGTGTTGATGATCTCGATGTCGCGGATGGGGTCCACGGCGCCGGCGACGTGGATGATGTCGTCGTCCGCAAAGCAGCGCGTCACGTGGGTGATGGCGTCGGTTTCGCGGATATGGGCGAGGAACTGGTTGCCCAGCCCTTCGCCCTTGCTGGCGCCGGCGACCAGGCCGGCGATGTCCACGAACTCGACGGAGGTCGGCAGGATCCGTTGCGGCTTGACGATCTCGGCCAGGGCTTCCAGGCGCGGGTCGGGCACCGGGACCACGCCCACGTTGGGATCGATCGTGCAGAAAGGGTAGTTCTCGGCCGCGATGCCGGCCTTGGTCAGGGCGTTGAAGAGAGTGGACTTGCCCACGTTGGGCAGGCCGACAATGCCGCATTTGATTCCCACGTCCGATGGCGCCTCGATGCTGGTGTTGGTACAGCGGATGGATGAAGCCGGGCAGGGCAGATCACCCGATGTTCATGGCGCAGTGCAACAATCGCGTCTTTTGCCGCCCATGAACCCGATGAACCGAACCCTACGCCGGTCGATCCGCATTATCGCCGCCCTCGCGCTGTCTTCGCTTGGGTCCACCGTCCATGCCGACGACGCGCTGGGGTCGGACCCGATCGCCGGCTACGCGTCGTATCACGTGCGCCTGGAAGTCGTGCGCAACCGCGTGTACATGGGCGCTCCCGAACAGCTCCTGTCGGCCGGCGAGCCCGCCAGTGCCGAGCTGGATCCCGGCAGCCCCCGCGGCGCCCTGCGCATCCAGCAGCGGGTGACCCGGTTCCCGGGCGCGGGCCGGACCATGGCCCTGCTCGAACTCGAATTCTTCGGCCTGGACGGAGATGAGCCGCAGCGCCTGGTGGCGCCTACCCTGGGGGTGGAGCTGGGCGTCGCGCAGACCTATGAGCTGCGCACCCCGCAGGGCCTGATCAACGTGCGCGCCACCGTCGACGGCCTCGACCCGGTGCACGAGGAAGCAGGGGGCCAGCCCCTGACGATCCCGTATCCGACGATCTGATCAGGCGGGTGTGGAGTGCAGGGCCTGGACGGCCTTGTCCCAGCCCGAGCCCAGCCAGAGATCGATCGCCTCCACGGCGCGGTCGATCGACGCCAGGATCGCCTGCTCCTCCAGCTTCGGGGGGCGCTGCTCGGTCAGGTAGGGCATGACCAGGTGCCGCTCGCCGGGATGTCCCACCCCGATCCGCACCCGGCGATAGGCATCGCCGAGCGGCTTGTGAATGTCGCGCAGGCCGTTGTGCCCGCCGTGCCCGCCGCCCCGCTTGAGGCGGACCGTGCCCACCGGCAGGTCGAGTTCGTCGTGCGCCACCAGCAGCTCGTCCGGTGTCAGCTTGTAGAACTGCGCCAGGGCACTGACCGCCTGGCCGCTGCGGTTCATGTAGGTGGCGGGCTTGAGGATCAGCACGTCGGTACCGCCGACCCGGACCCGTGCGAGGGCGCCGAAGAACTTCGATTCGGCCCGAAAGGCGCCGCCGTGGCGCTCGACGAAGCGGTCGGCCAGCCAGAAGCCGGCGTTGTGCCGCGTCCTTGCGTAGTCCGGTCCGGGATTTCCCAGCCCGATCAGTCCGACCAGCTTTGCTTCGGCCATGGGGTGTCTTCGTCAAACAAAAAACCCGCCCGGCCGGGGCGCCGGACGGGCGGGTCAGGATAGCCGGCGGGCCGGCTGTTACTTCTTCTTGTCGTCCTTGCCTTCGGCCTTGCCGGCTTCCGGAGCCTTCTGGGCGCTGGCAGGCACCTCGGCGCCTTCGGCCGCCGGCGTCGCCTCTTCCTCTTCCTTGGCGGCACGCGGCAGGTGGACGGCCACCACCGCCTGGTCGTTCTCGTGCTTGAGTTCGACCAGGGTCACGCCGGCCGGAAGCGCGAGCTGCGACAGGTGGATGGCGTCATTCACGTTCATGGCCGAGACGTCGACCTCGATGAATTCCGGCAGGTCCTTGGGCAGGCACTCGATTTCGACCTCGTTGGCGAGGTGCTCGAAGATGCCGCCGCCGGTCTTGATGCCCGGCGCCACCGCCTCACCCTTGAAGTGCAGGGGAATGCGCATGCGCAGGAGGACGTCGGCCAGCACGCGCTGCAGGTCCATGTGCAGGACCTCGTCACGGACCGGGTGCCGGTGCAGGTCCTTGAGGACGACCTGCTCGGACGCGTCGCCGACCTTGAGGGTCAGGATCTTGGAGTAGAACGACTCGTGCTTGAGGTTCTTCCACAATTCGTTGTGGTTGACCGACAGGGCCTGCGGCGGCTCGTTGCCGCCATAGACGATGGCCGGAAGTCTGCCCGTGCGACGCAGGCGGCGGCTCGCACCGGTGCCCTGCTCGTCGCGCGGTTCTGCGTTCAATACAAAACTTTGCGTCATTGAGAATCTCCAGAAAATCAGCTGAAAAGCGAAGCCCTTCGGTCTGCGACCGGCCGAGGGGGCGCGTAGTGTAGAGAAGCGAGGGGGGCGGAGCGAGCACGCAGCCCGAAAACCGCCCTGCGGGGGCCGGCGGGGCAAGGTCGCGATGGGCTAAACTGCGCCCCCGCCGAAGCCTGGAAACCGCAGTGGCCGCCGTCCTAAAGCTCGACCAGTTCAGCCTGCTCGACGATTCGAGCTGTGATGCCCGCATCGTGGCGGCCAAGGCCATGCTCGGAAAGCGTCTGGCCATCCTGGGTCACCACTACCAGCGCAACGAGGTGTTCAAGCACGCCGACTACTCCGGCGACTCGCTCAAGCTCTCCCAGCAGGCGGCCAGGTCCCAGGCCGAGTTCATCGTCTTCTGCGGGGTCCACTTCATGGCCGAGGTGGCCGACATCCTCACCTTCGGGCAGCGCAAGGTCATCCTGCCGGACCTCGCGGCGGGTTGTTCGATGGCCGACATGGCCAACCTGGTGAAGGTTCGCAAGTGCTGGGACGAACTGTCCCAGGTGCTCGATCCCGACCAGAGCGTCACGCCGGTCACCTACATCAATTCCGCTGCCGACCTGAAGGCCTTCTGCGGCAACCATGGCGGCATCGTCTGCACCTCCAGCAACGCCAGGGCCGTGCTGGAGTGGAGCTTCGGCCGTCGCGAGAAGGTCCTGTTCTTCCCCGACCAGCACCTCGGCCGCAATACCGGCTACGGC
>CAMLNE010000181.1 GCA_946481265.1 uncultured Panacagrimonas sp.
ACGTGCCGGTGCCCGACAGCGCGGTGAAGGTCGACGTGCAGAAGGAGGCGGGGTTGGAGGTGCTGGAAATGAACATCACGCTACCGGAGCGGGCCGCCTGATCCAGTCGGGCGGGCTCGGAACGACCCGTCTTCCTCCCGGGTCGCTGTTCGCAGCGATCAGCCCCTTGCGGTCGGCTTCCTGAGCCAGTCGCGCAGGCTCAGGCGGCCATGAGCCTCCATGAATCCGCGTTCCGCCTCGTCGATGAAGTCGATGACCTCGCGGCCCAGCGGGCTGTGCACGCGCAGCTCGGAGTTTCCGGCGCGGATGGCGCGCCACAACTCGCCGAGGGTCGACGATTCGAGGTCGCGAGCGGGGACCAGAAGCGTGCGCTGTCGTCCGGCCTCGGTCAGGAATCCGCGGGTGATCAGGGTGTCGACCGCTCGAGCGACATGTTCCGGAGCGGCCCCGAGTTCGCGGGCG
The DNA here is from genome assembly GCA_946481265.1 of uncultured Panacagrimonas sp. The sequence goes on from CAMLNE010000181.1 coordinate 463, forward strand.
ATGTCTTCCTGGGCCCATCCGGGCTTGCCTTCGATGAATCGGCGACCGGCCGTGCCCATGATCATCAGGGCGAGGTATTCCGATTGCCGACCCGCGGGCAGCGGAGTCATCCGCTCCGGCTTCATGTGGGCGGGGTGCTGTACGTAAAACGAGAGTTGGCAGCCGACCAAAAGGATCAACCAGCCGAGATAGAGCCAGATCAGCAGGAGGATGACGACCGCAAAGCTGGAATAGATCGCGTCGTAGTTGGTCGTCGTCGAGACAAAAGACGCAAAGGCCAGGCTCGCGGTCTGCCACAGCACGCCGGCAGTGAGTCCACCGACCGCCGCGGCACCCAGCCGTACCTTGGTATTCGGCATGTACGCATACAGGAAGGTGAACATCCCCACGATCATGGCGTAGGGGACCAGGCGCGTCAGGCCGTAGAGCGCAAAACCGAAAGGCTGGACGTTCTTGATCTGCGCGACCAGACCGCTGTTGAGGACGGACGCCGTCGCGCCGATGGCCAAGAAGACGACGACCGGTCCGACCATCAGAACGCTGAGATATTCGCCGACCCGCTGTCCGAACGGCCGCGGACGCTCGATACGCCAGATGTAGTTGAAGCTGGACTCAACCTTCTGGATCAGCGAGATGGCGGTATAGAACAGGAGTGCAACGCCCACCGACCCGAGCAGTCCGACCTGGATCTTTTCAACGAAGCCGATGACGTTGCTGGTGATCTCCGAGGCCTGGGGTCCCAGCGGCCGCAGGAATTCGAAAAGCACCGGCTCCAGCGTGTTATGGACACCCAGCGCCTTCAGGACGGAAAAGCCGAGGGCGAGAAACGGCACCAGCGATAGCAGGGTCGTGTAGACCAGGCTCATCGCGCGCATCGAGAGGTGGCCTTCGAAGAGGTCTCGCGCGATAGAAAAGGTGTAACGGCCGACCCGGATCAGTCCCGCTTGGGGCATGGAAAGAGGGTCGCGCTCTTGCCATAGATGGGATCGCAGTCGATCGAGCAGATTGGAAGCCAGCATGGGCGCGAGTGTAGTCGCTCGATCGGCGTCAGTAGTGCGATCAGGGCGACTCACGCTTCGGAGGCAGGCGGGCAGCCCGATGAACGGCCACCAAAACCCACGAATGATCGTTGACATTGCTGCAATGCAACAATACGATGCCATTCGTGCTTGTTGCAGTGCACAAGTACATATTTAGTTAAATAATTCAGTAACGTGCAGAGAGGTAACGGAATGGGCGTTGAATCAATCGTGAGTGATGTGAAGGGTGCGGTCGAGCCGTACGTGGCGAAGGGACAGGACGTGGTGACGCTGTCGTTCGAGACGTTCAAGCATGCCAACACCGTGGTGGTGGAGGGAGTGCAGGAACTGTTCAAGACCAATGTCGTCGCTGGCAAGGACTTGTTTGCAGCGGCACAGACCAGCCTGGAGAAAGCCAGGATCGACGGCATCAAGGCGGTTGCGACCAAGCCGATCGAGTACCTCCCCGATGGCCGGGAGTTGGTCATCGCGGCGTACAAGGATTCCTTCTCGATCGTCACCAAGACCGGCGAAGAGCTGTTCGGTGTGGTCAAGAAGGGCTACGAAGACGTTGCTGCCAAGCTGAACGGCAGCACCACCGTCTCGGCGGAAGTCAAGAAAGTGAAGACGGCCGCTCGCAAGACGGTCAGAAAGGCGACAAAGAAGGTCGCTCAGTAAGCTTCAGCAGTTCAAGGGACGCGCAGGTTCATGCGCTCCCTGGGAAAAGGGTCGGGATCGAATCCCGGCCCTTTTTTTGTTCATTTGACCTCGGGCTTGCTCCGCTTTGTACGGCGTCCGGTCCGTTTGCGGGGCGGTCGCTGCGGCACGGTGACTGGCTCTGCTGCTTCGGCGGAAAGATTCATGCGGGTAAGGAGTCGCTTGAAGGCCGGAGACTGCTTCAGCGACTCCAGGTTCCCCTTCACGAAATCGGCCGGATTGAAGCTCTCGTTGACCTGGCCCACCTTTTCCCGTAGAAACTGCAGGATATCGTCCTGCAGACCGGATACATCCGGCAGTCCGAGGAAGCGGCGGAGTTCTTCCGGCTTTACATCGATCTCGATCTTGATCTGCATCGTCGTCTCCCTTGCAGGCCCGCTGCAGCGTGGCGGATCGGTATTTATGCAGTAGCGGCTCAGTCGGCGGTCAATCGTCGCTGTGCCTCAGCGTAACGCTCGGTGGTTCGTTGCACGATCTCGTCGGGGAGCCAGGGGCCCGGCGGCGTCTTGTCCCAGGGCTGGGATTCCAGCCAGTCGCGCACAATCTGCTTGTCGTAGCTTGGCGGACTGCTCCCGGGTTGCCAGGCCGCGGCGGGCCAGAAACGCGAAGAGTCGGGTGTCAGCACCTCGTCGATGAGATGAACCCGGCCCGCGTCATCGAGACCGAATTCGAATTTCGTATCCGCCACGATGATCCCGCGAGCCAGCGCATGACGCGCGGCGCGATCGTAGATTTCGAGGGTCAGACGGCGCAGCTCGGCCGCCAGATCTTCGCCGATCCGAGAGACAACATCGCCGTAGGAAATATTCTCATCGTGCTCGCCTACGGGTGCCTTGTCGGCCGGTGTGAAGATGGGCTCGGGAAGGCGGTCTGCGAGCCGCAGCCCGGGCGGGAGGGCAATCCCGCAGACCGCGCCGGTCCTCTGGTAATCCTTCCATCCTGATCCGATGAGGTATCCGCGGGCGACACACTCGACCGGGATTGCGCGGAGCTTTCGCACGATCACCGCGCGACGCGAAAGCAGATTCCGGTCTTCCGGATCGAGCCAGTCCTCGAGCCTCATTTCCGGAGCCATTTGATTGGGGACAAGGCGCTCGAACTTCCGCATCCAGAAATCCGTCAGCGCAGTCAGTACCTCCCCCTTTCCCGCAATGGGCCTGGACAGTACGACGTCGAACGCCGAAAGGCGGTCCGTCGTCACGATCAGCAGATGATCGTCACCTATCGCGTAGATGTCGCGGACCTTGCCCCGATGAACCAGCGGCAGGTAGGGGATTTCGGACTGGAATAGGGGGGCGAGCATGATCTGAGAGCGGAAAACATCGACGGTCGGAATGCGACGGAGGCACCCGACGCGTCGATCAACCGGCTTGGCGGGCGACTTCGATTGGACGAGGTGATGAAGGCCGTAACTGGTGCCTCGATGTCATTTTATGAGGCCATCGGATCGCCTCCTAGGGGCTGGACAAGAACACGCGGATAGATCCAAGCCGTGGGGTTCTGACCGTTCCTACGATGCCGTCGCTTGCCGCAATGCCACCAGGTGCCGGGTTGAGCGGACTTGCCAGCGGTCAAGCCGCTGCGAGCATTGGCTGCTGCTCTCGAAGGGCAATGTGTCGTGTGTGGGCATCAATGTCTAGCCAGACCGCTACCGAAAGGATTTTCCCTAGTCGTTTCGGGGAAGAAAACCTGTGCAGCTTCAGGCCCAGTCCGCACAGCAAGCGCTCGATGGCGACGCTCACGACCATGACGAACTGCGTGATTCCGTTGTCAGCAGCGAACCGGATCGTCTCGGCAACAAGCTTGCGCGACGCGTCCCTGAACCCGAAGGTCTTCCCGGCTTGCTGTGTGGTGTCGATGGCGAACCTGCTGATCTCCCAGATATCCGGCTGCTTCGGAATGCTGCCTCCATCGAGGAGTTCCGAAAAGACATCGCCCAGCATGTACCTGTAGGTGGTGGCACGCAGGCGCCAGCCTCCATTTACGAGATTTCCGTCAGGTGTCGTGAGCAGATAGATGCTCCGCTCGTCGTCGAAGTCATCGAACTCCTGATTCTCGATGGTCTTGACCTGCCATCCGAGCCGCGAATGAAAAACCTTGTAACGCAGTCGATACATCTGCGCTGCGTAGCGTTCGGCAAATCGATGGTCGTATAGGGCACCGACGATTACGTGGGTCATGGCACCTCGACATGGAGCGATAACCAGGACGGACCGTCCAGGCTGGCCCCAGGAACTGCGAGCGGCCGTGATGTTGCATGTGCCCTGTACGTTTGTGAACCAATTTATTAAGAATGTTATATATCTATATGTAATAACTATTAAAAATAAAAAAAGAACAGAGATCGCTTGGCCTGGATCCCTGGAAGCGGCTTCTCGGAGCCTTGTGGGCCCGCGCCGTGATTTCTGCATCCCCGGCCGGGAACTGGGGCCCCGGCAAGCGGCACAGGGATCGGCATCCGACTTGATCGATGCCCGCGGAAGGATGATGCGCGGGGTCTCAGCGCTGCCGCATCCGGTGGGCGTATCGGAATCCCGATATCCGACATCGCCGGTACACGCAGGGCACTGCGACACCGAGCGTTGGCCAATGAGTCCAGCGAAATGCGGGGCGCCTGGAGAAGCGACTTGGCGGACGGGCTGGGGACCCCGGCCATGCAATCTTTCCTGCGCCGCCGAATAATGTGCACCGGTAGCCTAAGTGCCGATCCCCAGCAACGCCTTCGGTGTCCACCGGCGACACCGTTGATTTCGGTTCTTTCCAATATGTCTCTCGAGGAATCTGATCCCTTGTCAACACCCAACCTCATCCGCTCTGCTCGAAAATGCAGAGGATTCATAGGGGCTCGAACGCCGAAGAATGTCGAAAGACACCGGGCCATTCCCGGGGATGCGGCATGAAGCCGGAGCTCAAGGTTCTGGTCGTCGGAGGGGGCGGCCGGGAGCACGCATTTGCCTGGGCACTGATGCGTTCGCCGCGCGTCAAGGAAGTCTTGGTCGCCGAGGGAAACGCGGGCAGTGCCAACGAAGCCAAGTGCAGGAACATTCCCGTCTCGCCTCTCGACGTCGCCGGGCTCGTCGCCTGCGCACGTGCGGAGAATGTGGATCTCACCGTTGTCGGTCCGGAAGCGCCTCTGTCGCAGGGAATCGTCGACGCCTTTCGGGCGGAGGGGCTGCGCATTTTCGGGCCGACGCGCGGCGCCGCCCAGCTCGAGAGTTCGAAGGCATTCACCAAGGATTTCCTCGGACGGCACCGGATTCCCACGGCGGCATACGAGGTGTTCGACGAGGTCGCACCGGCACTGGCCTACCTCGAATCCCGCGGCGCACCGATCGTCGTCAAGGCGGATGGCCTGGCGGCGGGAAAGGGGGTAATCGTTGCGGCCACTCTGGATGAGGCCCGTGCGGCGGTCCGGGACATGCTGTCCGGGAACGCACTGGGGGCCGCCGGATCGCGCGTCGTGATCGAGGAATTCCTGGGCGGAGAAGAAGCCAGCTTCATGGTGGTGGCGAACGGAGCGCAGTACGTTCCCCTTGCAACCAGTCAGGACCACAAGAGGATCTTCGACGGCGACAAGGGCCCGAACACGGGAGGGATGGGCGCGTATTCGCCAGCCCCCGTCATCACCCCCGAGATCCATGCGCGGGTGTGCCGCGAGGTGATCGAGCCGACCCTGGCGGGCATGATCGCGGAGGGAAATCCCTTCTCGGGCTTTCTTTACGCGGGGCTGATGATCGATCCGCAGGGGGGCATCAAGGTCCTCGAATTCAACACGAGGATGGGCGATCCCGAAACCCAGCCGATCCTGTTCCGTCTCGAGTCCGATTTTCTCGATCTCCTGGAAGCGGCCGTCGAATCGCGGCTCGACCAGGTGACGGTGCGGTGGAGCGAGCAGCCGGCGCTGGGCGTGGTCATGGCGGCGCAGGGGTATCCGGGAGCAGTCCGAAAAGGCGACGTCATCACCGGGCTGGATGCCGACATGGGCGGGGCCAAGGTATTCCATGCAGGCACCGCGGAAGAAAACGGCTGCGTGGTCACCAGCGGAGGACGGGTGCTTTGTGTCGTCGGCAGCGGTGCAGACGTGGCTGCCGCACAGCGGAGCGCCTATGCCGCCGTAAGCCGGATCCGCTGGGATGGCATGCAGTTCCGGCGTGATATCGGCTATCGGGCAATCGCTCGGAGAAGTGCGGGGACGTAGGGCCCGGTCCAAGAAAAAGCCAACAAAAAAGCCGGCTTGCATCGCCGGCTTTTTTGTTGCTGCACTCGACTTCAGTTGCGTTTCATGGAGTCGAAGAACGCCTCGTTGGTCTTGGTGACCTTCATGCGGTCGAGCAGCAGTTCCATCGCCGCAAGCTCGTCCATCTGGTGGAGCAGCTTGCGAAGGATCCAGACCTTGGCCAGGTCCTTCTCGTTCATCATCAACTCCTCCTTGCGGGTTCCCGAGCGGTTGATGTTGATCGCCGGGAAGATGCGCTTTTCCGCAATTCGGCGTTCGAGATGCACTTCCATGTTGCCGGTGCCCTTGAACTCCTCGTAGATGACCTCGTCCATCTTGGAGCCGGTCTCGATCAGGGCCGTTGCGATGATCGTGAGTGAGCCGCCTTCCTCGATGTTGCGTGCAGCGCCGAAGAAACGCTTCGGCTTCTGCAGGGCGTTGGCATCCACGCCGCCAGAAAGCACCTTGCCCGACGAGGGCGCGACGGTGTTGTACGCGCGGGCAAGACGGGTGATCGAGTCGAGCAGGATCACGACGTCGCGCTTGTGCTCGACGAGGCGACGCGCCTTCTCGATGACCATCTCGGTGACCTGAACATGGCGCGACGCCGGCTCGTCGAACGTCGAGGCAACGACTTCGCCGCGCACGGTGCGCTGCATGTCGGTGACTTCCTCGGGACGTTCGTCGATCAGCAGCACGATCAGATAGACGTCGGGATAGTTGGCGGCGATCGACTGGGCGATGTTCTGCAGCATCATCGTCTTGCCGGCCTTGGGGGGCGAGACGATGAGTCCGCGTTGACCCTTGCCGAACGGCGCCACAATGTCGATCACGCGCGCCGTGATGTCCTCGGTGGTGCCATTGCCGCGCTCCATCTTGAACTGCTCATCGGCGAACAGCGGCGTGAGGTTCTCGAAGCTGACCTTCTTCTTGCTGACCTCGGGCGGCTCGTAGTTGATCGTGTCGACCTTGAGCAGCGAGAAGTAGCGCTCGTTCTCCTTCGGCGAGCGGACGCGACCCGAAACGGTGTCGCCCGTTCGCAGCGAGAAGCGACGGATCTGCGACGGCGAAATGTAGACGTCGTCCGGCCCTGCCAGGTAGGAACTGTCCGATCCGCGAAGGAAGCCGTAGCCATCCGGCATCAGCTCCAGCACGCCGTCGGCCATGATGTGATCGCCACGGCGGGCGGCAGCCTTGAGCAGATTGAAGACCAGATCCTGCTTCTTGACGCGCGCAATGTTCTCCAGTCCTTGCGCTTCGGCGAGCTCCAGCAGGGCGGCCGCGCTCTGCTTCTTGATGTCCGGAATCCGGACAATCTTGGGGGGCTCACCCGGCGGGCGGAATTCGAACTGCGGGCGTGGCGCCGGCGCGGCTGCGTTGCCCTCATCGTCTTCCGGCAAGCCGTCTGCGGTGACAGCCTGGGGGACGGTGAGGGTGTTTTCCGAAGCCTGTGCCTGGGCAGCTGCCTGCTGCATGGCGATCTCGGCGTCGAATTCCTCCTCGGTCATGTCGACCGGAAGTCCTTCGTGCCGATTGTTATTGCCGCCGTCGTTGCCGCGATTCTGATTGTTGCCGTTGCGCGGACCGTTGTGACGACGACGGTGCTTCATCATGCGGGGGGGTTTAGGCGGTTGTGACATGCGGAGTGACGAAAGCGGTCAACTGCGCCTTGTGCACGGCGCCGACCTGGGTGGCCGCTGCCTGTCCATCCTTGAACAGGATCAGCGTGGGGATGCCGCGGATGCCGAACTTCGGGGGGGTGCCCGGGTTCTCGTCCACGTTGAGTTTTACGACCTTGAGCTTGCCGGCGTTCTCTTCCGCCACCTGCTCGAGGATGGGGGCGATCATGCGGCACGGACCGCACCATTCGGCCCAGAAATCCACCAGGACAGGCGTGGACGACTTGAGCACGTCCTGTTCGAAGGACGCATCGGTGACCGCGGAAATATGCTCGCTCATGGGAATGCCTCGATGTGCATGAACGCGACGTGATGCGCGCAAAGGGAGAAAATGGAGCCGTGCGTGATCCCACTCAAGACCTGTCCTGATTCGCAGATGCGAATCACGCATCGACGGGA
>CAMLNE010000182.1 GCA_946481265.1 uncultured Panacagrimonas sp.
CTGGAAGTTCTTCGCCAACCTGCTCGATGCCGGCCGCATCACGCTGTGCGGCGAGGAGAGCTTCGGCACCTCGAGCGATCACGTGCGCGAGAAGGACGGCGTCTGGGCGGTGCTGGCCTGGCTCAACGTGCTGGCCGCGACCAACCTGTCGGTGCGCGATCTCGCCGAACGGCACTGGAAGCGCTTCGGCCGCCACTACTACGTGCGCCACGATTACGACGAGCTGCCCGCGAGCGTCGCCACCCAGGTGATGCAGTCGCTGGCCGGCGCGCTGGTCGATCTTCCCGGCAGGCAGCTGGGCGACTACACCGTGACGGCGGCCGACGAGTTCACCTACCGCGATCCGGTCGACGGCAGCATCGCGGTCAACCAGGGGCTGCGCGTGGTGTTCGGCGATGCCGCACGCATCATCGTGCGGCTGTCCGGCACCGGCACCCGAGGCGCGACGCTGCGCCTCTACCTGGAGCGCTACGAGAACCACGAGACCAGGCTGGGATGGAACGCCGCCGAGGCGCTCGCGCCATTGGCCAGCATCGCGGAGAAGATCGCGTGCATCGCGCAGACCACCGGCCGGCGCACGCCCAGCGTGATCACCTGAGAGGCCTGCGATCCATCGCCCGGACAGGGCGATGGCCGGGACCAGGGCGCCCGTGGTGTCTTGCCCGGATCGACGAACAAAAAAAAACCCCGGTCCGAAGACCGGGACCGTGATCCATCAGGATCTCGCCCTGCGCGACGGGCTCAGCCGCCAAGCAGGCCGCACAACCCGGCGAGCAGGGTGCCGCTCAGCGCGCAGGTTCCACCGCCGCCCAGGGGGCCGAGCAGCGAGCCGAGCAGGCTGGTCAGGGGATCGCCGCCCACACCACCCGACAGGACTTCCGTGAGCGTGGCCAGCACACCGTCCAGCGGCGTGCCGGTCAGCACCGGACCGGTGCCGCCCGTGCCACCGCCGATGGCGGCCTGGATCGGATCCAGGATCAGCGACAGCAGATCGCTCTCCAGCGGGTTGAGCAGCAGCTCGAGCGGGTTCTGCAGCGCACCGGCAAGATCGGTCGACGGCAGGTTGCCCAGGCCGCCGCCGAGCACGGCGGTGAGCTGGTCGATCGCGTCCTGGATCGGACCGCTCACCAGGCCCGGCTGTCCCGAGGTGTTCTCGATCAGGCCGATCGGGATCACATCGGTGAGCAGGCCGTCGAGCAGGTTCTGCACCGTGTTGGTCAGCTGCGTGGCGGTATTGGTCGGATTCGCCGAAGCGGCCGCAGCCACCGTCAGCTGCACGTCGGCGAGCGCCTGAGACACCACGCCGAGCACGCCGCCGAGCACCGGCGCATCGGCCACGTCCGGCGGAATCAAGCCGGTCGCGCCGTTGAAGGCCTGCACCACCTGGCCGAGCAGGCCGGAGATCTGGCCGAGCGACAGCGACCCCGGGGCAGCGCCACCGAGCTGGCCCTGCACCACGCTGAGCACGGGCAGCAGCTGCGAGCCCAGCGCCGCCAGCGGCGTACCGGCCAGCGGGTTGCCCAGGCCGGGCAGCGCCGCGGCGTTGCCGGTGCAGCCGGCGCCGCCGGCGAGCGAGGCAACCAGGCCCTGCAGGTCGGCGACGAGATCGCCCACCTCGGCCTGCACGTTGGCGGCGGTGCCCATCAGTGCCACGGTCGGATCCACCGCGCCCGGCTGCAGGCCCAGCGCCACCGCATCAGCGACATCCAGGACGTCGTTGATCACGGCCTGGTCCAGGCAGTCGACCACGCCCGCCAGCGGCGTGCCGGCGACCGAGGTCGTCAGCGGTTGCAGCACCTGCCCGGACAATCCGCCCTGCAGGCCGTCGAGAGGGCCGATGACGTCGTTGCGGGTCTCGACGCTCGAACCGGATCCGGAATCGGATGAACCCCCGCTGCCACCGCAGCCGGCCGCGAACAGCGCGCCGGAGATGGCCAGCACCATGAATGACTTTTTCAGCATGAAGATCTCCTCGGGAAGATGGATCGCCGCCCCGCGACAGCGAGAGGCCAAAGCCTGCCGCATCGGACGCGGGTCTCAGATGTCAGAAGATGGACGGCCGGCAACGGCCGATGAATACGTTCAAGCCGGTATCAACGGCGGCTCAGCGCGGACCGGTGGCAGCGGTTCGCATTGTCGCTGTTCGCTCCCGCGCAGATCCGTCTCGTCGCGTGATGCGGGGCCGGATATCGCGACGATGTCACTGTGCCTGCGCGATCCATTCCTGCAGCCCCGTCCAGTCGATCACGCTCACGCCCAGTCGCTCGGCCTTCGCCAACTTGGAGCCCGCCGCCTCACCGGCCAGCAGAAAATCGGTGCGCGAGGAAATCGAGCCGCTGACGCGACCGCCATTGGCCTCGATGAAGGCGGCCGCCTGATCGCGCGTCAGGCCGGGCAGCGTGCCGGTGATGACCACCGTCTTGCCGCTCAGCGCGCCGCCGCTGCTCGCCGCGCGCACCGCCTTCCAGTGCACCCCGCATCCACCCTCCTCGCGGGACCTGACCAGGGTGCGGATCACCTCGCGGTTGCGGGTCTCGGTAAAGAAACCGGCCACGTGGGCAGCCACGGTGGGTCCGATGTCCGGGACCTCGCGCAGCATCGGGAAGCGATCCTTCGACTTGATCGCCTCGTCGTGGGCGGTCGCCGCGTCCGCCTGCGCCGCCGCGAACAGCGCGTCGAGCGTGCCGAAATGACGTGCCAGGTCGCGCGCGGTCGTCTCGCCGACCTGCGGACACCCCAGCGCGAACAGGAAGCGCCCGAATTCGGTTGCACGGGCGCGATCGATCGCCGCGATGACATTGGCCGCCGACTTCTCGCCCATCCGCTCGAGCCCGGCCAGCGCGTCGGCGTCGAGCTTCAGGAAGATGTCCGCCGGCGAGCCGATGAGGCCGGCCTCTATCAGCTGCGCCAGCAGCTTCTCGCCCAGACCCTCGATGTCCATCGCCCTGCGCGACACGAAGTGGATCAGCGCGCCATGCAGCTGCGCCCGGCAGGACAGTCCGTTGGTGCAGCGTGCGACGACCTCGCCCTCCACGCGTTCCACCATGCCGCCGCAGACCGGGCATGCCGGCGGCAGCTCGACCGGCGGCCGCGCCGCATGCTCGGCCTGCGCATCGTCGCCCTCGACGACCACGCGCACCACCTCCGGGATCACGTCGCCGGCGCGGCGCACCACCACGCGATCGCCCGGTCGCACGTCCTTGCGTTCGACCTCGTCGATGTTGTGCAGCGTGGCATTGCTCACCGTGGCGCCACCGACGAACACCGGCTGCAGGCGGGCCACCGGCGTCAGTGCGCCGGTGCGGCCGACCTGGAACTCGACCTTCTCCAGCACCGTCTCGGCTTCCTCGGCCGCGAACTTGTAGGCGCAGGCCCATCGCGGTTCACGCGAGACACTGCCGAGCTCCTCGCGGCCGGCCAGGTCGTCGACCTTGTAGACGACGCCGTCGATGTCGAAATCCAGGCTCGCGCGCCGCTCGCCCATGCGGGCGAAGTAGTCGAGCATCCCGTCCTCGCCGGACACCACCTCGATCAGGTCCGACACCGGCAGGCCCCATTCGCGCAGGACCGCGAGCACCCCGGAGTGCAGTGCCGGCGAGGTCCAGCCCTCGTGGTGGCCCACCGCGTAGGCGATGAATGACAAGGGTCGCTTCGCGGTGATCGTCGAATCGAGCTGGCGCAGCGAACCGGCGGCCGCGTTGCGCGGATTGACGGGCGCCTTGTCGCCGCGCGCCTCGGCCTCCTCCTTCCAGCGGCGAAAACCCGCCAGCGGCAGGAACACCTCGCCGCGCACCTCGACCAGCGGCGGCACCGGCTGCCCGGGCGTGTCGCGCAGGCGCAGCGGAATGCGTCGGATCGTGCACAGGTTGGCGGTGACGTCCTCGCCCACCTCGCCGTCGCCACGCGTCGCACCCTGCACCAGCTGGCCGTCGCGGTAGGTCAGCGAGACGGCCAGGCCATCGAGCTTGGGCTCGGCGCTGTAGTCGATCGGCTCGCGCGACAGTGTCTGGCGCACGCGACGATCGAACTCGTGCAGCTCGGCGGCGTCACTGGCCTTGCGCAGCGACTGCATCGGCAGGCGGTGGCGCACCGGCGTGAATTCGGGCAGTGGCGCACCGCCCACGCGCCGGGTGGGCGATTCGGGACTCAGCAGTTCCGGGTGGCGCGTCTCGATGGCGACCAGTTCCGCGTACAGCGCGTCGTACTCGGCGTCGGAGATCGACGGCCGGTCCAGTACGTAGTAGCGGTGATCGTGCTCCGCGATCCACTTGCGCAGCAGCGCTGCGCGCGCGGCGTCCTGCTGCGCCGCGGACTTGCCCACGGCGCTCAGACGAGCCGCGAGGCGCGCGCCCAATCCTCGACGTCGGCGCGCAGGGTCTTGCCCACCTCGTCGGTCACGCGTTCGCGCCGTGCGTCGAAGATTTCCAGCTTGAGCGCCGAGGCCACGGCGCGCGTCGTGCTGAGCATGTCGTCGAACGCCACCGTGGGCAGCACCGGGCCCGGCAGGTTGAGCACCACGGTGAGGCCCTTGGTCGAGAAGTTCTCCGCCTCGGCCGGGATCAGCTTGCCCGGCTTGAGCAGGCTGGAGACCGAGTACACGATGCGGCCGCCGATGTGCCGGTGATAGACCTCGCCCTCGCCGAACTTCAGCCCCTGCGCGGCCAGTGCGGCGTGCAGCTGCGGACCGAGGATGTCGGTCTCCTCGGTCGGCGCCACGATCAGCGCCACCAGCTTGCCGGGGGCGGGCATCGCGGGTGCACTCGCCGGAGCCGTCGCGGCACCGGTGCTCGGCGCCATGCGGGGCGCCACCGGTGCCTGGCCCGGCAGCGGGTTGAGCAGGGTGGCCATCGAGGGCGCCGGCGGTTCACGCGGCGGCCCGTCCGCCTTCTCGTCCTGGCCGCGCTTGCGCTTGCGACCGACGCCATATTCGTCGAAGGCCCCTTCGGGACGCGCGGCCGCCGGATCGGGACGCGGCGCCAGCAGGTCGAGCTGGTCGCCCGCGCTCTCGGGCCGCGAGAAACGGCCGTGGCCGCCGTCGTCCTCGTCACCGCGGTTGCGCCGGCTGAAGACGTAGACCGCCACCACCAGCACGAGGCAGACGATCAGCAGTGCCCACTGCAATTCGCCCATCGATTACTCCCTGATCATGATCGTCGCCGCAGGCGACATCGACGCACCGCGTACGGCACGGCATTCCTTGCGCCGCAAGGATCGGATTGGGAGCAGTCCGCATGCACGGAAGTTCATTTTCTAGGCCTGCTCCATTTCCGGCTTCGCCTCCGATGCGCCGGCCAGTTCCACCGCCTGCTCCACGTCCACGCTCACCAGGCGGGAAACGCCCGGCTCCTGCATGGTCACGCCGTGCAGCTGGTTGGCCAGCTCCATCGTGATCTTGTTGTGCGTGATGATAATGAACTGCACCGTCTGGCTCATCTCGCGCACGACCTCGCAGTAGCGCGCGACATTGGCGTCGTCGAGCGGCGCGTCGACCTCGTCCATCAGGCAGAACGGTGCGGGATTGAGCTGGAACAGGGCCAGCAGCAGCGCCACGGCGGTCATCGCCTTTTCGCCACCGGACAGCATCTGGATCGAGGAATTGCGCTTGCCCGGCGGGCGCGCCATGACCCGCACGCCGGTATCCAGCAGGTCGTCGCCGGTCAGTTCCAGGTAGGCCTCGCCGCCACCGAACAGCTTGGGGAAGCGGTCCCGGAAGATAGTGTCCACGCGATCGAACGTGTCCTTGAAGCGCTCCTTGGTCTCGGTGTCGATCTTGCGGATCGCCTCCTCGAGCGTATCCAGCGCGCCGGTCAGGTCCGCCCACTGGTCGCCCAGGTATTTCTCGCGCCCCTCCGCCTCCTCGAGTTCCTGGATGGCGGCGAGGTTGATCGCGCCCAGGCGGTCGATGCGCCGGCCCAGGCCCGCGATCTTCTCATCCCAGGCCTCCGCGCTGGCGTCTTCGGGAAGCGCGGCGAACACCGCCTCGCGCTCCATGCCGCCGTCCCGGCAGGCGTCGGCGAGCTGCTGTGCATAGCCTTCGCGGCGTGCCCGCAGGTTCTCGAACTCGATGCGCGCCTGCTGCAGCCGCTCCTGCGCCTCGTCCTTGGCGTTCTCCGCCTGGCGGAAATCCTGGGTGCCCTGCCCGACCGCCGCCTCCGCGGCCTCGAGCGCGACCCGGGCCAGGCGCAGGACCTCGCGCGCCGCGTCGACCGCGCCGCGCGCCGTCTGTGCCTGCGCCTGCTGCTCGGCCAGCGGGGCCTCGAGCTGCTCGGCATCCTCGCCGCGCTGTGCGCGGTCGCTCACCAGCTGCTCGCGCGACGCTTCCAGGTCGTGCGCGGCCTGGTTGAGCGCGGCGACGTGGCTGCGCCTGGAGGCGAGCTGGATCTGGATCTGGTTCTCGGTCTGAGCCGCCTGGGTCAGCAGCGCGCGATTGCGGTTGACGGCATCGCGGCTGCGCACCAGCGACTGCTGATGCTGGATGCGCTCCTCGCGCAAACGCTGCGCCACCGCTTCGAGGGTGAGCAGCTTCTCGCGCGAGGCGTCGAGCTCGGCCGCCTGCTGCTCGCGCTGTGCCTTGAGCGCCTCGATGTCGCGCACCAGCGCCGCAATGCGCGCCTGGGTCTGCTCCAGACGCACCGCCTGCGCCTGGCGGAAGGCAAGCCGCTGCGCCTGGCGGCTGCGCGCCAGCTCGAAATGCGTACTGACCTCGCGACGGCGCTCCTCGGCCTGCTGCTGCTGGCTACGCACCTCGGCCAGCTGCGCCTCACGCGCAGCAATGTTCTCGGCGAGCTCCTCGACCTGGATCCTGAGCTGCTGGATGAGCTGCTCGCGCGCGATGACGCCGGACTTGGCGGCATCGGTGCGCGGCGCGCGCAGCCAGTCACGGCCACGCCAGACCGCGTCCGGCGTGACGACCGACTCGCCGGGCGCGAGCCCGTCCAGGCGCGCGGCCGCCGCGGCGGGATCCGCCGCGACCTGCACCGAGCGCAGGAAATCGCGCACCGCGGCCGGGCCGCGCACATGCGCGGCCAGCGTGCCGGCCGGCGCCTGGGACTCGTCGACGCGGGCGTCGATCAGCACGACACCGGCCTTGGGCAGATCCTGGACCGACTGTCCGGCGACCTGCTCGACCAGCGGCGCCTGCAGCAGGCCGTCGAGCACGTGCTCGCCGGCGGCCTCCCAGCCGGCGTCGACCTGCAGGTGCTGGCCGAGGCGCGGCCGGCCGGCCAGGTCACGGCTGCGCAGCCAGTTGGCCAGCTCCGCGTCGTCCTGGCGCAGCGCGGACTGCTGCAAGGTCTCCAGCGAGGACAGGCGGCCGCGTGCGGACTGCAGCTGCTGGCGACTCTCGTGCAGGCTGCCGTCGAGCGTGGCGCGCTGCTCGCGCAGCGCCGCCAGATCCTCGTCCAGCGCGCCCAGCTGCGCCTGGCCGTCTCCGACCTCGGCCTCGAGCTTCTGCAATTCGGCGTCGGCATCGAACAGCGAGGCCTGGATGGGCGCGGCGTCCAGCCCACCGCTTTCGGCGGCCAGGCGCTTGTAGCGTTCCTCGAGCTGGAACTGCGCGCGCTCGAGCGCCTGTACGCGCACGCGCTCGCCCTCGGTGTCGAACAGGGGCTGCTCGGAGGCGGCGCTGAATTCGTCCCAGCGGGCCTGTTCCGACTGCGCGGCCTCTTCCGAGCGCGCCAGGTTGGCCCCGGCCTCGGCGTGGTTGCGCTCCGCGGACTCGGCCTGGCTTTCCAGCTGCTCGACTTCCTGCAAGGCCTGCTCGAGACGCTGCTGATCCTGGCTGCGCCGGCGATCGAGATCGGCCAGGGCCCGGTCCAGCTGCTCGAGCTCGCGCTGGCGCATGGCGCGCATCTGGCGCGCATGGCCCAGGTCCTGCTCGAGCCGGCCGGCGGCGCTCTCGGCCTCGTGGACCGCGGTCTGCTCGATACCGAGCTTCTCCTGTGCGGCGCGACGGTGCTCGTCGGCGTCCGCCCGGCGCTGCTCGGCCGACAGCGTGGCCGCCCGGGCCGCCTCCAGCGCCTGCTCGAGTTCCTCGATCCGGACTTCGTGACCCTTTGCGTCGCATTCCAGGCCGCGCTCGCGCAGCGCCAGGATCTCGGCCTTGAGGCTGCGTTCCTGCTGCTTGAACTCCTTGTACTTCTCAGCGTTGGCGGCCTGCTTGCGCAGCACTTCGAGGCGCGCCTGGATTTCCACGCGCATGTCGTTCAGGCGCGACAGGTTCTCTCGTGTCTGGCGGATCCGGCTCTCGGTCTCCTTGCGCCGGTCCTTGTACTTCGAGATGCCGGCCGCCTCCTCGAGCCAGGTGCGCAGCTCCTCGGGCTTGGCCTCGATCATGCGCGAGACCATGCCCTGCTCGATGATCGCGTACTGGTTCTTGCCGCCCAGGCCGGTGCCGAGGAACAGGTCGGTGACGTCGCGCTTCAGGCACTTCGAGCCGTTCAGGTAGTA
>CAMLNE010000183.1 GCA_946481265.1 uncultured Panacagrimonas sp.
CGAAACGCAGGCCCAGGCCCATCGCGTCGGGGATGGTGAGGATGTCGGAGAACAGGATGGCCGTGTCCAGCGGGTAGCGCTCCAGCGGCTGCAGCGTGACCTCGCAGCACAGCTCCGCGTTGCGGCACAGGGCCATGAAGTCGCCGGCCTTGGCGCGGCTGGCCCGGTATTCCGGCAGGTAGCGACCGGCCTGTCGCATCATCCAGACCGGCGTGCGGTCCACGGGTTGACGGCGCAGTGCACGCAGGAACCGGTCGTTCCGCAGTTTATTCATGATTTTCCGTATGGACGGCAAGATGATCGGCCGTCAGTTTAGCGACCCCGCGCAGCGGGCCGCCCGACGCGCGACGCGTCCGACGCTTTTTCGGCCCGGCGCACGGCGGCAAAAAGAACACGGCGCACGGCCCGAAACGCCACGCCGGCCCGGTAGAACTCGTGGAGGACACATGCAGAAGGATTCTCGGCGCGTGCGCGCGGACGGCGTTCGCAACGCGTGCTGGCTGGCGCTGGCCGGTGGCCTGCTGACGCTGGACGCGGCCTGGGCGCAGTCGGCGGGGACGGCCGCAACGGCCACCGCGGCGGCGGTGCCCGAGGCCGATACGGTCACCGTGACCGCCACGCGCGTGGCGCGGCCGGCGTTCGAGGTGCCGGCGTCGATCGACGTGATCGGCGGCGAGGCCTTCAACGAGGACACGCTGGGCGTGAACCTGTCCGAGGGCATGCGCAACGTGCCGGGGCTGCTCGCCCGCGACCGCCAGAACTACGCCCAGGACACGCAGATCTCGATCCGCGGCTTCGGTTCGCGCGCCACCTTCGGCATCCGCGGCCTGCGCCTGTACCTGGACGGCATCCCGGCCACGCAGCCGGACGGGCAGGGGCAGGTGTCGCACTTCAACCTGGCCACGCTCGATCGCGTGGAAGTGTTGCGCGGCCCGTTCTCCACGCTCTACGGGAATTCCTCGGGCGGCGTGATCCAGGCCTTCACCGCCGACGGCGCCGAGCCGGCGCGCATCAGCGGCGGTGCGGCTGGCGGCAGCTTCGGCACCTGGCGCGCCAACCTCGGCAGCAGCGGGCGCGCCGGCAACGCGGACTACAGCGTCGACTACACCCACTTCGAGACCGACGGCTATCGCGATCACAGCCGGGCCGAGCGCGAGTCCTTCAACGGCAAGGTCAATTTCGCGATCGGCAGCGGCGGCCGGCTGTCGCTGATGCTCAACCACTTCGACTCGCCGGACACGCAGGACCCGCTGGGCCTGACGCGGGCGCAGTTCGAGGACGATCCGGAGCAGGCCACCTCGGTGGCGGAGCTGTTCAACACGCGCAAGAGCGCCAAGCAGACGCAGGGCGGCGCGATCTACGAGCAGGAGCTGGGCGCGCACACGCTGCGCCTGCTGGCCTACGGCGGCACGCGCAAGGTCGAGCAGTTCCTGTCGATCCCCGCCGGGCCGCAGAACGGCGCCTCGCATTCGGGCGGCGTGGTCGATCTGGATTCGGACTATGGCGGCACCGACCTGCGCTGGTCGTGGCGTGGGCTGATCAACCAGCGGCCGCTGACGCTGGTTGCCGGTCTGGCCTACGACGAGCTGTCGCAGGACCGTCTCGGCTATCTGAACTTCACCGGCACCGGCGACAGCCAGGTGCTCGGCGTGCGCGGGGCGAAGAAGCGGGACGAGGTCAACGACATCGACAATTTCGACCAGTACGTCCAGGCCAGCGCCGAACTGGCCGACCGCTGGTCGCTGATGCTGGGCCTGCGCCACAGCAAGGTGCGCTTCGACTCCGACGACCGCTTCGTCAGCGGCGCCAACGGTGACGACAGCGGCAGGCAGGATTTTTCCGAGACCACGCCGGCGGCCGGCCTGCTCTACCGCGCGCTGCCGGACCTGCACCTGTACGGGGCGCTGGCGCGTGGCTTCGAGACCCCCACCTTCGCCGAGCTGGCCTATCGCCCGGATGGCGAGACCGGCCTGAACTTCGACCTGCGCCCGGCGCGCACCAACAATGCGGAGGTCGGTGCCAAGTGGCGGCTTGGCGGCACCACGCGCGTCAACCTGGCGCTGTTCCACACCCTCACGCGCGACGAGATCGTGGTGGCCACCAACATCGGCGGCCGTTCGACCTACCAGAACGCGGGACGCACGCGGCGCCAGGGCGCCGAGCTGATGATCCAGACCTCGCCGCTGCCGCAGCTGCGGCTGCAGGCGGCCTGGACGCTGCTGGATGCCAGCGTGCGCGAGACCTACCTGACCTGCCTGGCCGCGCCCTGTGCGGCGCCCGACACCGCCGTGGGGCGTGGCAACGACATCCCGGGCGTGCCCGAGTCCGCGCTGTCCGCGGCCGTGCAATGGGGCGCCAGCACCGGCTGGCATGCCGGCATCGACGCGCGCTACATGGACGCGGTGCCGGTCAACGACATGAATGTCGCGTCGGCCCCCTCGTACACGCTGGTCGGCCTGGACGCCGGCTATGTCTTCGCCCGGTCCTGGGGGCGCCTGCGGACCTTCGTGCGCGTCGACAACGCGTTCGACGAGGACTACGTCGGCTCGGTGATCGTCAACGACGGCAACGGCCGCTTCTACGAGCCCGGTCCCGAACGCAGCGTGCTGGCCGGGATCCGCGCGGACTGGAACTACTGAAGCGGCCGCCCGGCTGGACGCAACGCCGAAGGGTGGCGGGCGCCTCGCAGCCTGTGCTGCGTAAGACGCGCCTGCCTCCGACGAACCCCTTCCGCTAGGGCTGCAGCTGCCGGGCGTGGTGCGCGAGGTGATCGGCGACGAAGCTCTGGATGAACCAGTAGCTGTGGTCGTAGCCCTCGTGCCGGCGCAGGCGCAGCTTCTGCCCCGAGGCCGTCGCTGCCGCCTCGAGCGCCTCGGGCTTGAGCTGCTGTGCGAGGAACGAGTCGGCGCTGCCCTGGTCGACCAGGATCTCCGCCGGGTGCGGACGCGCGCGCATCAGCAGGCTGGCATCCCAGGCTTCCCAGCTGCTGCGTTCCGCACCCAGGTAATGGCCAAAGGCCTTCTCGCCCCAGGGAACAGCCACCGGATTGGCGATCGGCGCGAAGGCGGAGACCGAGTTCCAGCGCTGCGGATCGCGCAAGGCCGTGACCAGCGCACCGTGTCCGCCCATCGAGTGGCCGAAGATGCCGCGGCGGTCGGTTCGCGCCGGAAAATGCGCTTCCACCAGGGTCGGCAACTCGAGGTTGACGTAGCTGCCCATGCGGTAGTTCGTCGACCACGGCGCCTGCGTGGCGTCCAGGTAGAACCCCGCGCCGACGCCGAAATCCCAGGCCTCGGAATCGCCGGGCAGGTCCAATCCGCGCGGACTGGTGTCGCAGGCCACCAGCATCAGGCCCAGTTCCGCGGCGAGGCGCTGCGCGCCGGCCTTGATGACGAAGGTTTCCTCGGTGCAGGTCAGGCCGGCCAGCCAGTACAGCGCCGGCACCTTGCGATCCCGGGCCTGCGGCGGCACGAATACCGCGAAGCGCATCGACGTCGCGGTCTGCGCGGAGGCATGGGAGTAGAAGCCCATGCGTCCACCGAAGCAGGCATGTTCGTTGTGGGTGGTCAGGCTCATCGAGAGGTGGCTCCGGAATGTGACGGCGATCGAAGCGCACACCGTAGCGGGCGCGCCAGCCCCGCAACAAGGGCGCCAGATCGCGTGCCGTGCAGGCGTGGCCTGCGTGTGCGCCCCCGTGACGGCAGGGCGCGCAGGCGGTGCCTTGGGCGGCCCGCGCCCGACCGAGCCCCGACCGGTCTCAGCCGGTCGCCGGGCGCTGGCGGCGTCCCGCGCCCGGCAAGGTGCCCATCTGCTTGGCGATGATGCTGAGCATGACCTCGTCGGCGCCGCCGCCGATCGAGACCAGGCGCGTGTCGCGGTAGGCGCGCGCCACGCTGTTCTCCCACATGAAGCCCTGGCCGCCCCAGTACTGCAGGCAGGCGTCGGTCACCTCGCGCGCCACGCGCCCCGACTTGAGCTTGGCCATCGAGGCCAGCATCGTCGCGTCGCGGCCGGCCACGTATTCCTCGGTGGCCTGGTAGGTCAGGGCGCGCAGCGATTCAACCTCGGTACGCAGCTCGGCCAGGCGGAAGTGCACCACCTGGTTGTCGAGCAGGCTCTGGCCGAAGACCTGGCGCTGGCGCGCGTAGTCGATGGTCTGGTCGATCAGGTTGAACAGCCCGTCGATGCTGTTGGCCGCGGCGTACAGGCGCTCCTCCTGGAACTGCAGCATCTGGTACACGAAGCCCCTGCCTTCGTCGCCGATCAGGTTGCGCCGGGGCACGCGCACCTCGTCCAGGAAGATCATCGCGGTATCCGAGGAGCGCATGCCGAGCTTGTCGAGCCGGGTCCTGCGGTCGATCCCCGGTGCGTCCAGCGGCACCACGATCAGGCTCTTGTTCTCGTGCGCGCGGCCCTCGCCGGTGTTGACCAGCATGCAGGCCCAGTCCGACTGCGTGCCGTTGGTGATCCACATCTTGGAGCCGTTGATGACGTAGTCGCCGCCGTCCTTGCGCGCGGTGGTCCGGATGCTGGCCACGTCGGAGCCGGCGCCGGCTTCGGACACCGCGATCGAGCAGCACATCTGGCCGGCGATCACCGGCGCGAGGTATTCACGCTGCAGGTCCGGTGCCCCGAAGCGCGCCAGCGCGGGCGTGGCCATGTCGGTGACCACGCCGATGCCCATGGGCACGCCGCCGCACAGGCAGTTGCCCAGCGCCTGGGCAAAGATCATCTGGTAGCTGTAATCCAGGCCCAGGCCGCCCACGCTTTCCGGCTTGTTGATGCCCAGCAGGCCCAGGCGCCCCATCTTGCGCAGGACCTCGTGCGCCGGCCAGATGCCGTCACGTTCCCACTCGGCCACGTGCGGATCGAGCTCGTCGCGGACGAACTTGCGCACCGTGTCGTACAGCTCCTGGTGTTCGTGGGAAAGAATCATCGCCGCACTCCGCATGGCTGGATCGAAGCGCCGAAGGTAGCGTCTCGACGGTGCCCCGGGCTTGCATCCTCCGGTCGGCGCCGGGTCCTGCCCCGGAGGCTGGCGACTACGGCCCCGCGGGCAGGGGTGGGCGACAGCCGCCGATCTGCACCTCGAAGAGTTGCGGCCAGTGCTTGCCGGTCACCAGCAGGCGCGCCTTGTCCGCGTCCCAGGCCAGGCCGTTGAGGTCGGTCTCGCTCGGGCGGAAGGACGGCGGCCAGACCAGCCGGGCGCGCAAGGGCGCGAAATCGAACCAGGCCTTCACAGCGCCGCTGTCCGGATCGATCACGGCCACCTGGTCGGAGTGCCAGACATTCGCGAAGAGCTCGTTGCCGACCATCTCCAGCTCGTTGATCCAGCGCAAGGGCTGCTCGCGCAGCGTCACCATCACCCGCCGCTGTTCGGCCAGCGTGCGTGGATGCAGGACGCGCAGCCAGGGGGTGCCGTCGCTCAGGAGCAGTCGCTCGCCGCCGGGGGTGGACAGGGTGGTCAGGCCCCAGCCCTCGCCGGGATAGGTCCGCGTCTCCAGCAGGTCGAGCGACAGGTCGTAGAAATACGCCGTGTTCTCGCGCCAGCTCAGCTGCACCAGGCGATCGCCGACGCGCGCCAGACCCTCGCCGAAGACGGTTTCCGGCAGCTGGCGCGAACGCCGGGCGCGGCCGCTGGCCGGGTCGATCTCGTGCACGCCGGAGCGTCCGTACTGGCCGACGCTCTCGAACAGCCGGCCGTCGAAAGTCAGCAAGCCCTGCGTGAAATGCAGAGGATCGTGCGCATGCGTGGCCACCAGCTGCCACTGGCGTTCGCAGGGCAGGGGCGCTGCCCCTGTGCCCGCCCGCGCCTGTGCTGGCAGTGCGACGACGCAGATGAGGGCCAGCAACGCGCGATGCAGTGCCGCACGCAATGCATCACGCTGATTGACTTTTATAAGCAAGCGCATAAAGTCCGGCGGGCGCGAAGAAGCTTGAATTCTTCGACGAAATTCCATTGGGGAAGTGCAGCGTTTCACTGGAGGATAGGGATATGGCGGTCAAGTCCAAAGCGAAGAAGGGAGCAGGGAAGAAAAAGGCGGCGAAGAAGGTTGCCGCCCGCAAGCCGGTAAAGAAGGTCGCGAAGAAGGCGGCGAAGAAGGTCGCCAAGAAGGCTGTGAAGAAGGTGGCGAAGAAGAAGCCCGTAGCGAAGAAGAAGCCAGCCGCCAAGAAGAAGCCGGTCGCGAAGAAGCCCGCGCGTGCAGCCAAGGCCAAGGCAGCGGTCAAGAAGACCGTGAGCAAGGCCAGGAAGTCCGTGGCCAAGGCGAAGAAGTCCGTCGCCAAGACGCAGTCCAAGGCCAGGAAGTCGGTGGCCAAGGCCCAGTCCAAGGCCGGCAAGTCGGTAGCCAAGGCGAAGAAGTCGGTGGCCAAGGCCCAGAAGTCCGCGGGCAACGCGCAGGCGAAGGCCCGGAAGTCGGTCAAGAAGGCGCAGTCCAGCGTGGCCACGCGTGCCAAGAGCCTGGTGAAGCGTGCCAGGGCGGCGGCCAAGAAGGTCGTTGACGCGCTGCCGGTGCCGGCTGCGATGACCGAGGCTGCTCCGGTCGCGGAAGCCGCCCCGGTGTCGAGCGAGACCAGCTCCAGCTGACGATGGCGGACCCGGGCCGGCGCCGAGCCGGTCCGGGCCGGGTTCGAGCCGGACCCGGCGATGTCCCGTCAGGGGCGGCCTCGCGCCGCCCTTTTTCGTTTTTCCTGCATGCCGGCGCCGATACGCGCGCGGCCATTCCGGGTGCTTCCACATGATTCGCAGCATGACGGGCTATGCCCGCGTCGAGACGCAGGGCCCCTGGGGCCGCCTGAGCTGGGAGCTGCGGGCGGTCAACCACCGCTACTTCGACTTCAGCATCAAGGCGCCGGAGGAGTTCCGAGCCCTGGACGGGGAGCTGCGCCAGTTCGCTGCCGCACGCATCGCCCGGGGCAAGGTGGAAGCGGCGCTGCGCTACGTGCGCGAGGGTGGCGCCAGCTCGCAGATCGAGCCGGACCTCGAGCGCGTGCGGGACCTGCGCCAGGCGATGGCGCGCGTCGCTGCCGAGTGGGGTCCGCTGTCGCCGACCGATCCGCTGCGACTGCTCGCCTTCCCCGGCGTGCTGCACGAGCGCAGCGCCGACTTCGGCGTGCTGCTCGAGGCGGCGCGCAAGCTGTTCGACCAGTGCGTGCGCGAGTTCGACGAGAGCCGCGCCCGCGAGGGCGCCCGTCTGGAAACCTTCCTGGTCGAGCGTTGCGATGCCATCGAGGCGCTCGTCGGCATCGTTCGAACGCGCTACGCCGAGGTCCGCGGCCATGGCATCGAGCGACTTCGCCAGCGCGCGCGCGAACTGGATGTTGAGCTCGACAACGCCCGGCTCGAGCAGGAGATGGTCATCGCCCTGCAGCGCCTCGACGTCGAAGAGGAGATGTCCCGCCTGCTCTCCCATCTGGTGGAAGTGCGGGCCGCCCTCAAGCGCAGCGAAGCGGTGGGCCGCCGCCTCGACTTCCTCATGCAGGAACTCAACCGCGAGGCCAACACCCTTTCCTCCAAGTCACAGGACGCGGAGCTGACGCGTTGCTCGGTGGAGATGAAGGTGGTGATCGAGCAGATGCGCGAGCAGGTGCAGAACATCGAGTAGATGATCACCAAGTGTCACGACATCTCACGACCTGCAGAAAAGCCCGGTAATTCTGGGCTTTTCTGTTTAAGGGCGTTGCGTCCTGATCGCATGGCATCGCGTCCTCGGCATGTATTGGTATGCGTACCCGGGAGACTTTCCGGTCGGACTTACCCATACACGCAGAGGAGGCATATATGGGCAAGCTGAGCGATATCACCATCCGGAACGGGGACCAAGTCCGGGCGGGTATGTCGGTGCTGATGTCTCCCGAGACCGTGCATATGTCGCCGCCATCGGAAATCGAATGCGTTGAGAGGCGCTACTAGTCGAAGGTCAGCTCTGCCTTCCTGTAATCGGTCACGGTGCCCTCGAAAAAATTAACTTCCTCGCGCAGGTCCACTGCCTCGCTCATCCACGGGAACGGATTCTCCGTACCGGGGTACAGCGCGCGGAGCCCAATCTGTGCGCAGCGTCGATTCGCGATGAACTTCATGTAGTCGTTGAACATGTGCGCGTTCAAGCCGAGAACGCCGCGCGGCATGGTGTCGTGCGCGTAACGGATTTCAAGCTGCGTGGCTTCCGAGATCATGTCGTGAATGTCCTGCTGGAAATCCCCCGTCCAAAGATGCGGATTCTCGATCTTGACGTTCTCGTCGGGACTCCATTTTTGTGAGTGCGGCGGCACAAGGGGCCAGTGCATCGCCCCCAAGTTGCCTCCGCGGAACACGACATCGCGCAGGACCGCCCGGATCCGAACTCCGGATCCAAGCCCCGGTTCCGCCTGCAGGCAACGGCCTGGCGGTATAGCGGCGCCAGGGTGCGCGAACGCCGTC
>CAMLNE010000184.1 GCA_946481265.1 uncultured Panacagrimonas sp.
GGCGTGGGCCAGCGGCAGGTAGGAGAAGAAGCGCTCCTCGCCCTGTGCCGGCATCACCTTGAGCGTCTGCTGGGCGGCGAACACGAGGTTGCCCCAGGTGATCATCACGCCCTTGGGATTGCCGGTGGTGCCCGAGGTGTAGATCAGCGCCGCGAGATCGTCCGGCGCCGGGCGCGTATAGCCCTCCACCGGCGTCGCTGCGGCGACGAGCTCATCCCAGGCCTGCTGCGCGGTCGGTGTTCCCGGATAGGGAAAGCCCACGGTCCGGACGCCCGCAGGCACCGCCTCCATGAATTCGTCGCCATCCATCATCGGGCCGAGGAACAGTAGCTTGGCCTCGCTGTGGCCGAGGATGAAGCGCACTGCGTCGGGCGACTGCTTGGGGTACAGGCCAACGCTGACCAGCCCGGCAAAGCCGCAGGCCATGTCGGCCAGGAACCAGTGCGCGGTATTGCGGCCGGAGATCGCCACGCGATCGCCGCGCACCAGGCCCATCGCGAGCATCGCACCGGCCATGCGGCGTGCCTCGGCCTCGGCCTGCTTCCAGGTCCAGGTCAGGGTCTGGCCGGACTGCGGCTGCATCAGCCAGGTCTTGTCGCCGCGTTCGCGCGACCATTGCATCAGCATGTCGACCGGCGTCTTGCTGTGGCTCATCGCGAGGGTTCCCCTTGTCGTTGTTTCAGGTCGGATGTGGGCCGAGTTTAACCTTGCGTTCGTGGACCCCGGTCGAGCGTGTCGACACAATCCGCTTCCGCCTGCCTACGCATGGAGTGCTCGCTTGAACCGTATTCTCTGGATCGTGCCGCTTGGCGTGCTGCTCTACCTGCTGATCTGGCCGGTGGATATCCGCCCGGTCGCATGGACGCCTCCGCCGGCGCCTTCGCTCGATGAGGGGTTTTATGCGAAGGACGATGCGCTGCGCGGCGTGCAACGCATCGCGGACGGCGCCATCGTGGGGCCCGAGGCCATCGCCTTCGACTCGCAGGGCCGGCTGTATACCGGCCTGGCGGACGGACGCGTGGTGTCCATGAAGACGGATGGCGGCGACTGTCGCGTGCTCGGCAACACCGGCGGCCGGCCGGCGGGGCTGCAGGTGCAGGACGACGGCAGCGTGATCATTGCCGACGCGATGAAGGGGCTGCTGCGCCTGGGTGCGGACGGCCAGTTCGAAACCCTGGTGGAGAGCGTCGACGGCGTGCCTCTCAAGCTTGCCGACGATCTCGCGCTCGATGCGCGCGGTCGCGTGTTCTTCTCCGACGCCTCCTGGAAGTTCGGCCTGGATGAAGTCCAGCTCGACGCCCTCGAACACGGCGCGCATGGACGCCTGCTGCTGCACGACCCGGCCAGCGGTGGCACCGCCACGCTGCTGGCCGAGCTGCAGTTCGCCAACGGCGTGGCGATCGGCCCCGAGGAGAGGTTCCTGCTGGTCAACCAGACCACCGACTACCGCATCACGCGTTACTGGCTGATGGGCGAGCGGGCCGGACAGGCGGAGACGTTCGCGGAGAACCTGCCGGGCTTTCCGGACAATGTCACATTCAACGGCCGCGACCGTTTCTGGGTGGCGCTGTACGGCCCGCGCCAGCCGCTGCTGGATATGCTCGGACCGATTCCCTTCCTGCGCAGCATGGCGGCGCGGCTGCCGCTGTCCTGGCTGCCGACGGGTGGGCGCCAGGCCTTCGTGCTCGGACTGGATCTGTCGGGCAAGGTGGTTGAGCAGTACCGCCATGCCGGGCGCGGCGCGTTCGGGCCGGTGACCAGCGTGCGCGAGCACGAGGGCATGCTCTATCTCGGCAGTCTCGACGACACGGCGATCGGCCGGATTTCGCTGGCCGATCTGCGCGCCGGCCTGGTCAAGGATCCACCGCCGGCCCTCGAGTCGAACTGCGTCCCGTAGCGCGCGAGCCCCGATCCGATCCTGCATTTGCACCGACAACCCGGACGACGTCCGGGAAGCCGCTGCCTGCAGAAGAGATGCTGCGGGTCGGACCTAGCCGTCGATCCCGAAGAATCGGCGCGCGTTGTCGGTGGTCAGGCGCGCGACTTCGACCGCGTCGCGCGTGCAGGCCCGGGCCACGGCTTCCACGACGAAGGGCAGGTAGGCGGGCTCGTTGCGCCGACCATCGCGTGGCAGCTGCGCCTTCGGCAGATTGCGCGGCAGCAGGTAGGGCGCGTCGGTCTCCAGCAGCAGGCGGTCGGCCGGGATCAGGGGCGCGACGTCGAGCAGGTGACGGCCGCGCCGCTCGTCGCAGATCCAGCCGGTGAGGCCGATGTGGCAGTCGAGGGCGAGGTAGTCCGCTGCGGCCTGTCGGGTGTCGGTGAAGCAGTGCACGCAGACCGCGCCGAGCGCTGCGCGGTGGTCGCGCAGGATGGCGAGGAAGTCGGCGTGGGCGTCGCGCTGGTGCAGGAACAGCGGCTTGCCCAG
This sequence comes from uncultured Panacagrimonas sp., assembly GCA_946481265.1. Next base: position 2,426 of record CAMLNE010000184.1, read on the forward strand.
CGCGGCGGCCAGTTCCAGCTGTGCGACGAACGCCCGCCGCTGCGCGTCGCGCGGCGAGAAGTCGCGGAAGTAGTCGAGTCCGCATTCGCCCAGGGACACCAGCGCGGGATCGGCGCAGAGCTCGCGGATCAGCTTGGCATGCTCCGCATCCCACTGCGTGGCGTGGTGCGGGTGCAGTCCGGCGGTGGCGAACAGGCGGCCTGGGTGTTGCTGCGCGAGCTGCAGGGCGCGGCGTGAGCTCTGCGCCGAGCTGCCGGTGACGACGATCGCCTCGAGCCCCGCGTCCCAGGCGCGCTGCAGGACCGACTCGCGGTCCGCGTCGAAGCTCTCGTGTGCGAGGTTGGCCCCGATGTCGATCATTGACCGTCGCACTCGTGGCGCAGCAGCACGCGTTGTTCGGCCGTCTGCGCGCCGGCCTCGCTCACCATCAGGGTGATGCGCAGGCGGGCCAGTTCGGCCGGGTGCTGCGCACACAGGTACCGGGCCAGGGCAAGCCGGGTCGCGCCGGCCTGCGGATGCGCGAGTGCGCGCTCGTACTGGCGGCCATGTTCGCCGGCGAGCCAGGGCCTGCGGGCAGGGCCGTAGTCCGGCGGCGACAGGCGCGCCGATCGTGCGTCCACTTCCCTGCCGTCACGGGTCTCGCCCGGGACAGCGATCCAGCTGCGTCCGGCGTCCGCGGCGGGCAGCAGTTCCAGCCAGGCGCGATCGAGCGCAAGCGGCCGCAGGACGGTCCGCGCGACTGCGGTCACCGGCGCCGGCAGCGCGCCCGCGGCGCCGAGCGAAACCAGCGCGAGCAGCAATGCGAGCGCCAGGCACACCAGGCTGGCGGCGCGTCCGATGGGGCGCTGCCGCAGGGCGCCGGGCCCCAGGCGCGCGAGCGGGCCGGCCAGGCGATGCAGGCGCAGCAATGCACCGCCCAGCAGGTCGCCGGCACGGCCGGCGAACAGCACGCGAAGGGGGCGCAGCAGCGGTGAACGGCGCAGCAGCACCGCCACCGCGGCACCGTCGAGATGCGCCTGTTCGTCGCGGTCGATCACCACCAGTGCCGCACCACCGGCGATCAGGCGCGCCGCACGCGGACTGTCCTGCGCCGGGATCATCTGCGCGCCGGGCAGGCACAGGAATTCGCGCAGCAGCAGGGACAGCCCGACAGCGCCGCCCGCCCTGCGATCCGGGTGCATGCGCAACTCGCCCGGCGCGGACGCAGCGTCCAGCCGCTCCCACAGGGCCGTGTCGATCAGCAGGGCCGTCGCCACCAGGCCAAGCCAGGGCAGCGCGCCGATGCCGAGCAGCAGCAGCGCGGCCAGGCACAGCAGCAGGGACAGCGCCAGCGCGAGGCGGCGCGCGAGCGGGATCAGCGCGGCGAGCAGGACCAGCGGCAGGATCAGCCAAGCGGCGACGCCGAGGACGCCCTGGATCACGGGCAGGGCGGTCGGTACCGGCAGCAGCCAGGCCGCGATCGGGCCGGCGGCCTCCGACGACAGCAACCCGGACAGTCCATGGGCGCTGTCCGCGGCGATCGCCGGCCACAAGGGCAGGGCACAGACGCTGGCCAGCAGGATCAGCCCCGGCCAGGAGAAGAAGGCCGGCGCGGGCCGCTGCGGCGAAAGGGCCGAGTCGACGCTCCAGCGCGCGTTCCAGGGCAGCACCAGGCCCAGGCTCAGCAGCATCAGGGCGAGCGCATCGGAGGCGCTGGTCACGGCCGGGTTGCGCGCACTGGCGGACACCACCAGCAACCACAGCAACGGTCCGGCGATGCGCGCGCGCCACCCGGCGGCAAGCGCGGCGGCCGCCAGCACCTGCAGCAGGGCGAGCAGCACGGCGAATACCAGGCTGCCGTTGGCCAGGTGCAGCGACCATTGCGCGCCCTGCAGGGCGGCCACGGCGAATTCGCGCGGCAGCAGCCCGGCGTCGCTGTACAGCAGGCCGGCCGCGAACAGTCGGCACAGCGCGTCGAGCAGCAGCAGGCCGGCAAGGCCGGCGCGCAGCACGGCCAGGCTGCGCAGATCTAGGGCGAGACGCGTCCGCGGGCCGCTGGCCGGGATCGGGGCAGTGGGATTCATGGGAGCCTGGAGAAAAAGCGCGGCAAGGCTCGCCGCTTCGCGGGTAAACGGCAAGTGGGGAGTGGCATTAGACTCTGGCCGCCAGAATGAGCCCTTCCGAACCGAAGCCATGGACTTTCGCATTGCGGTGGCAATCCTTCCGTGGACGCTCGCGCTGCTCGTACTCCCGACGATCGCACGATCGCAGGGCGGCGAGACCCGCTACATCAGCGACGAGACTGCCATCACGCTGCGCGAAGACAAGGGAATGAGCGCGCCGGTGTCCGCCCTGCTCAAGTCGGGCACGAAGGTGGAGCTGATCGAGGAGGACGCCGCCAGCGGCTACTCGCGCGTGCGCGTGCAGCCCGGCCGCGAAGGCTGGGTGCTGGGGCGCTACCTGTCGACCGAACCGGCCGCGCGCACGCGCCTGGTCGCCGTGCAGGCGCAGCTCACCGAGCAGACGGCCAAGGTGCGCGAGCTCGAGGCCGCCAACGCCCGCCTGCGCGAGACGGCGGCCAGCACCGGCGTCTCGGCGCGCGGTGTCGGCGGCGATGGCCAGGCCGAAGACGTCGTTGCAGTGGGCAAGCGCTCGTCCGAGTCGGCGGTGATGATCACCGGCGCCGGGCTGTTCGTGTCCGGCCTGCTCGCCGGCCTGCTGATCCCGATGCTTCGCGGCGGCAAGGCGCGCAAGGGCTGGAGTGCGGACCTGTGAGTCCGCTGGCCGCGCTTCCGGAGCCGGGGCAGTCCACCCTCGGCACGCTGGCCGGTCCGGCCGGCGATCTCGAATGCATTGTCGCGATGCCGCGCGATGAGCCGCGCGGCATCGCGGTGGCCTGTCACCCGCATCCCCTGTACGGCGGGGCGATGAGCAACAAGGTCGTCTACATGCTGGCGTCCACCGCGCTTGCCCAGGGCCTGGTGGCCGCCCGGTTCAATTTCCGCGGGGTCGGTCGCAGCCAGGGAACGCACGATTCGGCGCGCGGCGAAGTGGATGACTGCATGGCGGTGGTCGACTGGCTGCGCACGATGCGGCCGGGTCTGCCCCTGCTGCTGTCGGGCTTCTCCTTCGGCGCCTTCGTCAGCCTGTGCGCGGCGCAGCGCGCGCGGCCTGCCGCGCTGGTCAGCATCGCGCCGCCCTTCGGCCGCTACTTCAGCGATGCGCCGAATCCGCCGCACCCGGGCTGCCCCTGGCTGGCCGTGCATTCGCGCGACGACGACACCGTGTCCTACCAGGAAACCGCGACGATCCTGCGCAGCTACGCGCCGCCGCCGGAACTGGTGACGGTCGACGGCGCCGGCCACTTTTTCCATGGCCGCCTGAACGATATCCGCGACGCCATGGCGGGGTTCCTGCAGCCGATCTTCTGAGAGAGCGCCGGCGGCGAGGCCGCCTGTAAAGACGCCTGTAAAGGCTGCCTATACTGGGCCCCCGACCCTCACCAGGAGCCGACATGCGCCGACTGCCCACACTCGTGCTTTCCTCGTTGTGCCTGCTGCCCCTCACCGCGCAGGCCGTGGACTTCGACTTCGAGATCCAACCCGGCGCCACGCAGGGGGATTTCGAGGCGGTCGCGGAAGATCTCGTCGGCATCCTCAACTCCAAGTCGATCACGCCGGCCGAGCCCATGGGTGTCACCGGGTTCGGCATCGGCGCGTACGGGACCTACCTGGAGACCGACGAATCCGGCGCCTGGCGGCGCCTGATCGACGAGGACGTCGACCAGATCGGCGTGGTCGGCGTGATGGTGCAGAAGGGCCTGCCGCTGGGTATCGATGTCGGTGCCAGCTACGCCTGGGTTCCCGGCGCGGACGCGCGCATCTTCGGCGCGGAGCTGCGCTACGCGATCCTCGAGGGCGGCGTCGCGACGCCGGCCATCGGTGTGCGCGGCAGCTATTCGAAGCTCGATGGCCTCGACGAGCTCGACGCCGACTCCTACGGTCTCGACCTGTCGATCTCCAAGGGCTTCGGACCGCTGACGCCGTATGCCGGAATCGGTCAGGTGTGGAGCGAATTCGAGGCCGACTCGGAATTCGGGCTGGACAAGGAGAAGGTGGACGAGACGCGGCTGTTCGTCGGCATGCGGCTGTCGGCGCTGCTCGGGATCACGCCCGAGTACGAACGCATCGGCGACCGCGATGTCTTCAACCTGCGTATCGGCTTTGCGTTCTGAGCGCCGCCCGCCCAGGACGCGCCGCTCCGATCACGGGAGGACCTGACCGATGTGGAAACGCTGGCTGTCGCGTCTCGAGACGGGCCGCTCCAAGCCGCATCCGCCGCGCGAGATCGCCATCGCCGTCCTGCTGCTGGAATGTGCCCGCGCGGACTTCGAGCACCAGCCGGCCGAGATCGACGTGGTGCGCGAGGCGCTCGGCCGTCAGTTCGGCATGGAGCCGGCAGCGCTGGATGAGCTGATGGGCCGGGCGGGCGAGACGGCGCGCGAGGCGGTCTCGCTGCACGGGCCGGTGGCGCGCCTCAATGCCGAGCTGTCGCACGGCGAGAAGCGCGGGCTGATGGAATGGCTGTGGCAGGTCGCCGCCGCCGACGGCCGGGTCGATCCGCACGAGGAAGCCCTGCTGCGCAAGCTTGCCGACCTGCTCTACATCTCTCACGCCGATTACATCCAGGCCAAGCTCGCGGCGCAGGACGGCACGCAGGCTTGAGACGCCGCCTGCCCCGATGGTTCGAGTCCCTCACGATCCGGGGCAAGCTTGGCGCCATGGTGACCGTGCAGCTCGCGGTGCTCACCGTCGGCGCGGTGGCCGTGATGATCGCGCTCCACCGCATGGGCGAGGCGCGCGCCTGGAACGAGCACACCTACCGCGTCATCGAGCACGTCGAAGCCCTGCGCGGTCAGGTGCTCGAGCAGCAGGCCGGCCTGCGCGGCTACATCATCACCGGCCAGCCGGTTTTCCTTCAGCCGTTTCACGACGGCGTGATCGGCTTCGACGACGTCTCGGTGCGCCTGCAGCGTCTGATCCAGGACAACCCCGGCCAGCTTCAGCGGCACGCGCGCCTGGCCGGCCTGGTGGGCGAATGGCAGCGCCAGGTCGCGGCGCCCGATATCGCCTGGATGGAAAAGGCCGAGACACGCCACCAGGCGATCGAGGCCACCGCCGCGGGGGCGGGCAAGCGCCGCATCGACGCAATCAAGGGCTTGTGCGACGAGATGATCGGCATCGAGCGCGAACTGCTGGGGCAGCGTGCCGAGACGACCGGGCGGCTGGAAAAAGTGTTGTTCGGCCTGATCCTGGGCCTGCTGGTGCTGGGCTGGCTCACCGGCCTGTACGCGGTGGCCCTGCTCAACCGCATGATCGGCGCGCCCGTCTCGCGCCTGGCCGAACTGGTGCCGCGACTGGCCACCGGCGAGGCAATCGACGTGCCGCACGTGGAGCGCAGCGACGAGGTCGGCACCCTGGCCAAGGCCTTCGAGCGCCTGCGCGACGCAAGCGCCGACCAGCGAAGGATCGCCTGGGTGCGTGAGCAGGCGGTGCGGGTACTGGGTGCGCTGCAACACTGCGACAACGACGAGACCTTCGGCCATACCCTGATCAGTCGGCTGTGCGAAGCGCTGGGGGCCGCCTACGGACTGGCCTATCGCTGGAACGAGCAGCTCGCTCAGCTCGAATGGTGTGCCGGCTTCGGCGTACTGGACGAGTCTGCGCGGCGACGCTTCAAGCTGGGCGAGGGCATGGTCGGCCAATGCATCGTGGAACGCCGCATCCTGGAGATATCGCCGGTGCCGGCGGGCTATCTGAAGATCGTGTCCGGGCTGGGCGCGGCGCTGCCCGGTGCCGTGCTGTTCGCACCGCTGACCGCACGCGGCGAGACCGTGGCGGTGCTCGAACTGGGTCTGCTTGCGCCCCTGGACGGCGCGCGGCGCGAGTTGCTGGAGGAGACGGGGTACGCCGCCGAGGACTGGCGGCCGCTCGGC
>CAMLNE010000185.1 GCA_946481265.1 uncultured Panacagrimonas sp.
GCGGCTGTAGATCGTGTCGACCTCGGCATCGTGCAGGGATACGTCCTCGGCCGCGGAGAAGAACGTGCGCACCTCCTCGCGCGAGAAGCGCAGGTCGTCGGCCGACAGCAGCAGCGCGCGGTTGCCCACCAGCAGGCGCGCCAGTCCGATCTCCGGCACCGAGCGCGAGGCGATGAAGACGCGGATGTGGGCCGGGCAGCGGATCAGGAAATCCTTCCAGAACGACAGCACCGCGGCCTCGGCCAGCACCTCGAACTCGTCGACGAACAGGGCGATGCGGCGGTCCAGCCGCGCCAGTGCATCGATCAGCCAGTCGGCCCGCTGCGCCGGCCGGCGATAGGAGGGACTCGGCGTCCCGGCCGGCCGCGTCGGGCTCGGACGGCCGGCGAGCCGCGCGAGCATCTCGCGCAGGCGTTCGGCATGCCGGCGGCTGTCGTTGTCGGTCTCGTCCAGGTCGAGCCGGCCGCACAGCAGCTGGCGCGCCTCGCAGGCCTCGCGGAGCTGGTCCAGGGTGGTCGACTTTCCGTGGCCGGCCGGCGCCTGCAGGATCACCACGTTGGGCGCCTGCTCGCCGAACACCCGTCCGATGATGGCGCTGCGCGCCACGCCCTTCCGCTCGGCGGGCCGTGCGGATGAGCCGTTCCGCCGCGTCGCGCCGCGTGCCGCCCGTCCGGAGCCGATCCCCACGCGCCCTCCCTGGTCCCTGCGACCCGATTCCGGCCGCCGGGTGGGTCCCGGCGACGCCGCCAGTCCGTGATCCTACCCATTCCGGGTAGATATTTTCCCCGACGCGCCCAATAGCCTCCCCCTCATGCAACACGTCCACCGGCCATTGTCGCGGCCGGACGCACAAACGCGAGGAGGATCCATGGGCATCAGCACCCCAACCAAAGCGACCGATCCGGCTGCGCCGGCCGCCCTGCACCCGCACATCAACCGGCTGCATGCCGACGACGCGACCCTGCGCCGGCATTGCGAGGCCGGCGAACTGCCGGTGCTGCTGCTGACCGCCGCGCACCTGGCCGGCGACGCGACGCTGCTGCGCCCGGAATGGGCACCCGGCTACCAGCTCGCGACCTATGCGCCGAACCTGTCGCCCGAGCAGGAAGCACGGGCCCGCGAGCATTGCTACGCGGCGCTCAAGGCCTTCCGCGATTCCGGTAGCGCCGCGCCGCAGCGACCCGGTTACGACTTCCTGCAGCAGGCACTGGGATGGATCTGCGGTCGCGATGCCGAGCCACTGCACGCCCTGCTCAACGAGCAGTTCGTGTTCGGCCAGGACGATCCGCAGAAGCCGGCGTGGACCAAGCAGCGCCTGGCGCCGGAGCGTGACTTCCACGTGGTGATCGTCGGCGCTGGCGAAAGCGGCCTGCTGACCGCGCACCGCCTGCGCCAGGCGGGAGTGGATTTCACCCTCTACGAGAAGAACACCGAGGTCGGCGGCACCTGGTGGGAGAACCGCTACCCCGGCTGTCGCGTCGACATCAACAGCTTCATCTACAGCTATGCCTTCGCGCAGCGCAGCTGGCCGGAATACTTTGGTCGTCGCGATGACGTCCTGGCCTACCTGAAGGACTGCGCGGACCGCCTGGGCCTGCGCGAGCACCTGCGCCTGTCGTCCGAGGTGCAGTCCATCCGCTGGGATCCGGCCACGCGCCGCTGGCAGGTGTGCGTGCGCGACGCCCGGGGCGAGCACCAGGTCAGTGCCAACGTGGTGGTCAGCGGCGTCGGCCAGCTCAACCGGCCGAGCTGGCCGGATATCCCGGGACGCGAGGATTTCGCGGGCCCGAGCTTCCACTCCGCGCGCTGGGACGATGGCGTGGACCTCAGGGGCAAGCGGGTGGGCGTGATCGGCACCGGCGCCAGTGCCCTGCAGTTCATCCCGCCGGTGGCGGAGCAGGCGGCCGGGCTGTCGATCTTCATGCGCACGGTGCCCTGGCTGCTGCCCACCCCGCTGCTGCGCAAGCCGGTGGAGCCCGACCTGCACTGGCTGATCGAGCACGTGCCCAACTACGCGCAGTGGCACCGCCTGTTCACCGTCACGCCGCAGCTGATCGGCTTCCTCGAGCAGGCGATCGTCGACCCGGACTACCCGCCGACCGAGACCGCGATCTCCGCGTCCAACGACCTCGTGCGCCAGGGCCTCACCGCCTGGGTGGAAGCGCAGATCCAGGACCGGCCCGAGCTGCGACCGCTGCTGATCCCCAGCGCCCCGCCCGGCTCCAAGCGCCTGCCGCGTGACGACGGCACCTGGATCGCCACGCTCAAGCGCGACAACGTGCGCGCCGTCACCTGCGACATCGAACGCATCACACCCCGCGGCATCCGCACCGTCGACGGCGAGGAGCACGAATTCGACGTGCTGATCTACGGCACCGGCTTCAAGGCCTCGGAGTTCCTGATGCCGATGAAGGTCAGCGGCCGCGACGGTCTCGACCTGCACCAGGCCTGGGACGGCGATGCGCGCGCCTACCTGGGCTCGACCATCAGCGGTTTCCCCAACCTGTTCTGCCTGTACGGGCCCAACACCAACCTGGTGCTGCACGGCGCGAGCATCGTCTACATCTCGGAGTGCGCGGCCAACTACGTGGTCGACGGCGTGCGCCTGATGCTCGAACGCGGCCTGGACGTGCTCGACGTCAAGCCCGAGGTCTACGCGCAATACAACGAGCGGCTCGATCAGGCCAACGCGATGCGCGCCTGGGGATTTTCCAGGGTGAGCAGCTGGTACAAGAACAAGAAGGGCCGCGTCACGCAGAACTGGCCCTTCACCGCGCTCGAGCTCTGGCGCCGCACGCGCGCCATCGATCCCAACGATTACCAGACCCACTGACCGGAACCCGCAAAGGAGATCCCCCGATGAGCTACGACCCTGCCCTGTTCCGCCTGGACGGAAAGGTGGCCCTGATCACCGGCGCCGCGCGCGGCCTGGGCGCGACGTTCGCGCGCACCCTGGCCGGCGCCGGCGCCGCCGTGCTGCTCACCGACGTGCTCGAGGAAGCCGGCCGCCAGACCGCGGAGGCGATCCAGGCGGCCGGTGGCAATGCCGATTTCGCGCGCCAGGACGTCACCAGCGAAGCGGACTGGGAAAGCGCGGTGGCCTTCGCGGTGAAGCGCTTCGGCCGCCTCGACATCCTGGTCAACAACGCCGGCATCGAGCGCATGGTGCTCACCAGCCAACAGTCGGCAGAGGAATTCCGGCTGCTCATGGACATCAACGTCACCGGTGTCTTCCTCGGCTGCAAGCACGCCATCCGCGCGATGTCGCCCGGCGGCGCCAGCGGGCACGGCGGCTCGATCATCAACCTGTCCTCGATCGCGGGGAAGGTCGGCATCCCGGCGGTGGCGGCGTACTGCGCATCCAAGGGTGCGGTGTCGCTGATGACCAAGTCGATCGCGGTGGAATGCGCCGCGCTCAAGAACGGCATCCGGGTGAACTCGATCCATCCCGGCGTGGTGTGGACCGACATGGGCAAGGCCCTGCCGCAGCAGATGGTCGATGTCGGCATCGCGCCGGACGCGGCCACCGCCGAGACGATGTTCAAGGCCGCCCACCCGATCGGCCGCTTCGGCGTGCCGGGCGACATCGCCAATGCTGCGCTATACCTTGCGTCCGACGCCGCGAGCTGGATGACGGGCTCCGAGTTCGTGGTCGACGGCGGCTACACCGCGATGTAGCGCGGCCACGCCTGCACAGACAACAACACGGAACAGGAGGGGAACGAGCCAATGACGAGCACGATGGGAATCAAGCGACGCGAGGTCCTGAAGGGACTGCTGGGTGGCGCGGCACTGGGCGGCGCCACGACGGCGGTGGCGGCCGAACCGGCCGGCAAGGCGACGCAGTGGGCGCACGAGGCGGACCTCGTCATCGTCGGCACCGGCATTGCCGCCACCAGCGCGGCGATCGCGGCCACGCAGGCCGGTGCCTCGGTGATCATGCTGGAGAAGATGCCGTTCAAGGGCGGCACCACGACCAAGTCGGCCGGCGTGTTCTGGATCCCGAACAATCCGCTGCTGCGCGCCACCGGTGTGGTCGACGACCGGCTCGACGCGCTGCGCTACATGGTGCGGCTGGGCTATCCCGACCTCTACCGCGCCGATGATCCCACGCTGGGCGCGCCGGCCGAGGCCTATGCCCTGCTCGAAACCTTCGTCGACAACGCCAGCCGCGTGCTGGAGACGCTGATGGCGCAGACCGGGCTGCAGGTGATGCCCTGGCTTCACGCGCCCGGCGCGATCTGGCCCGACTACTACGGCCACATCGCGGAGAACAAGGTCCACCAGGGCCGCTCGCTGGTGACCAATGTGCAGGCCTGGCCCGATCGGCACTTCTGGGCCGGTGGCGGCGGCAGCGGGGAATCGCTGCTCTGGATGCTGCAGCAGGACTTCGATCAGCGGCGCATCCGGGTCCTGCTCGAGCACCGCGTGCTCGCGGTGACGCAGAACGCGCGCGGCGAGGTCAACGGCGTGGTGGTGGATTCCGGCGAGGACCACCCGATCCGCGTGCACGCGCACAAGGCGGTGCTCTTCGCCACCGGCGGCTTCACCCACAACGTGGCGATGTCCGACGCCTTCCTGCGCGGACGGATCTGGGGCGGCTGCGCGGCGCCCGGCAGCACCGGCGATTTCATCCCGATCGCGGCCGGCCTGGGGGCGCCGCTGGGCAACATGAACAACGCCTGGTGGGCACAGGTGGCGGTGGAAGTCGCGGTCAAGACGCGCAGCGTGCCGTCCAACATCTGGTCGCCGCCGGGTGACAGCATGATCGAGGTCAACCGCTACGGCCGTCGGTTCGGCAACGAGAAGATCGCCTACAACGAGCGTGCGCAGCTGCACTTCATCTGGGATCCGGTGCGCCTGGAATATCCCAACCAGCTCGGCTTCATGATCTGGGACGCGCGCACCGCCCAGGCCTACGCCGGCTACGACCCGATTCCGGCCGCCAACGCCAAGTCGGCACACGTGATCGAGGCCGCCACGCTCACCGAGCTGCGCGAGCGCATCGAGGAGCGCCTCGAAGGCATCGCCGCCCGCACCGGCGGCCTGAAGCTCGACGCGGACTTCGACGCCAACCTGCGCGAGTCGATCGAACGCTTCAACGGCTTTGCCAAGAAGGGCAAGGACGCCGACTTCCACCGCGGCGAGACCCCCAACGAGAACGCCTGGCAGTTCGCGGTGGTCAAGCCGGTGGGCAATCGCTACCCGAACAAGACGCTGCACCCGATCGCCTCCGATGGTCCGTACTACGCGGTGATCCTCGGCGCCGGCACGCTGGACACCAAGGGCGGCCCCATCACCAACGCGGACGGCCAGGTGCTCGACGCCGATCGCAAGCCGATTCCCGGCCTGTACGGCGCAGGCAATTGCGTGGCCAGTCCCGCGGCGCAGGCCTACTGGGGCGGCGGCGGCACCATCGGTCCGGCCATGACCTTCGGCTACCTGGCCGGCACCGCCGCGGCCGGTGAGCCGGCCAGGGACGCCTGAGGATGCGGGTCAGGCCGCTCATGACCCGCGCCGCGCGCTGCGGCGCAACGCTGCTGCTGGGCCTGGCTGCCGGTGGCGTGCTCGCCGCGGATCCGGCCGCCACGGTCAGCTTCAGGAAGGACCTGCAGCCGATCCTCAACGCGCGCTGCGTGGTCTGCCACGTCACCGGCGCGGAGAACGGCGAGCTCAACCTGGCGCGCTCGGTGGCGCTCAGGAACCTGGTCTCGGTGCCCAGCGCGCAGGCACCGCTGCCCCGCGTGATGCCCGGCAAGCCGGCGCAAAGCTACCTGATGCACAAGCTGCTCGACACGCAGGCGAGCGTCGGGGGCAGCGGCGGGCGCATGCCCCTGACGGACACCGCGTCCAGCCCGATGGATCCGGCGCAGATCGAGCAGTTCCGCGCCTGGATCGAGCAGGGCGCCGCGGACAACTGAAGAAGAGCACCCTCGCCTTGCGCGACGGCGCGCAGGGTTTTCCGTCTGCGGCCGGCCCGGAACGGGTCAGCCGGCGCGCAGGATCGGATTGCCGGCGGCATCGAGCACGCCGGCACGCGCCTCGCCGGACAGCGAGAACGCGGTCGGGCGACGCGGCTCGACGCGCCCCGCCTGGAGCATGGCCTCGAACTTCTGCGCCGGCACCGCCGCACTGAACAGGAAGCCCTGCAGGCTGTCGCAGCCGAGCTTGGCCAGGACCTGCGCCTGGTGCGGCGTCTCCACGCCCTCGGCGATCACGGTCATGCCCAGCGCCTTGGCCATGGAGATCATCGCGCGCACGATCGCCATGGTGCTGCGGTCCTCGTCCAGGCCGCTGACGAAGGACTGGTCGATCTTGATGGCGTCCAGCGGCAGGCGGCGCAGGTAGGCCAGCGAGGAGTAGCCGGTGCCGAAGTCGTCCAGCGCCACCGTCACGCCCATCTCGCGCACGGCCGCCAGCCAGCTGCTGGCCGCGTCGAAATCCGTGATCAGCGCGCTCTCGGTGATCTCGAGCTCCAGGTGCTCGGCGCGCGCACCGGTGGTGGCGAACAGCTGGCGCAGCCGGTCGAAGATGCCGCGATGGTGCAGCTTGAGTGCGGACAGGTTCACGCCGATGCGAAAGCCGCTGAAGCGCTTCTGCCACTCCGCGATCTGCGTGCAGGCCGCGGTGAGCACGTAGTCGTCCAGCGCCGGGATCAGGCCGCCCGCCTCGGCGATGGGCACGAACTCGGCGGGGCCGATGTACTCGCCATTGCGCAAGGGCCAGCGGATCAGCGTCTCGCCACCGGTCAGCGCGCCCGTCTTCACGTCGATCTTGGGCTGGTAGAAGGGAACCAGGCGCTCGCCCTCGATCGCCTGGCGCAGGCGCAGCTCGAGCGTCAGGGACGTGGCGAGATCGGGCGTGATCGTGCGCAGACGATCGCGCAGCCCCTGCGGGCGGGTGAGCGTCAGGATCTGGTCGAGATGCTTGAGCAGTTCCGGACCCCGCTCGCCGTCCTGCGGGAAGATCGCGATGGCGCTGCGCACGTCCAGCGGCACGGCGCGGCCGTCCAGCACGACATCCGACTGCAGCGCCTCGGCGGCGCGCGCACCGACCTCGCGGGCGTGCCGCGCTGCGCTCTCGGCGGTGTCGCCCGCGTGCGGCGCCAGCACCGCGGCGAACAGGTCATCGGCGATGCGCGCCACGAAATCCATCGGCCGCACGCTCCGGCGCATGCTGGCTGCCGCGGCACCGAGCAGCTGGTCGAAGGACTCCTTGCACATCGAAGCCTGCAGGTTGGTGTAGTGCTCGATGTTGAGCGCGATCACCGCCATCGGCAGATGGTCGCCTTCGGCACGCTGGCGCGTGCGCTCGAGCAGTTCGAGCATGCGGCGACGGTTGGGCAGGCCGGTGACGAGATCGTGACTGAACAGGAATTCGGCGCGCGCCACGGTCCGCTCGCGCTCGGCGAGCTGCTCGCGCATGGTCTCCACCATGCGCTCGAGCTCCTCGGTGCGCGCCCTTGCCTCGAAGCCCAGGGCCTGCGCCCGTCGGTCGAGCGCCAGGTAGCTGCGGATACGCGCGCGCAGCAGCTCGGGATGCAGCGGCTTGTGCAGCACGTCCGCAGCGCCGGCTTCGAACGCGTCGCGCACGAAGGCCTCGCCCGGTGCATCGCACATCAGCACCACCGTCGTGTCGCGCGTCGACGGCGTGACCATCAGACGGCGGCAGATCTCCAGGCCCGACATGCCCTCCAGGTGCGCGGACAGGAACACGAGGTCGGGGATGGCGTTCTCGAGGATCGCGTTGAGCAGTTTGCGACCATCCTCCCACTGCACGACCGAGCCCAGACCGTGCATGGCCACCGAAGACCACGCGCGATCATCCACCGGCTGGTCGGCGACGAAGATTCTGGTTTGCTTGTTTGGATCCATGGCCCCGCAGGCGGCGTCTCCCCCGAGCACAGCCCTTCCGCATTGTGCCGGCAGCGGCCCCGGCGCGGTCAACCTTCGGGCGCGCTCATGGTGCGGTGACGACAACAGGCGATCCCAAATCTTCCGACTGTTCGCGCTCCCTCAGCCGTTGCGGGTCGGTGATCACTTGCGGCTTCGGGTGTCAGCAGAGGCGCCGGCGCCCAGCGTTGCGCGAGCGCGCGCAGGTTTCGGACTTCATCCGTGAAACAGAGCGCCCTGAGGTTTCGGGCTTCACCTGAGAAACGGAAGCCGGAATTTCAAAGACCGCAGCGGTGATCCATGCCCGCCGACTTTTTCCGCCGCGGGCGCTTTCAGGTCTCGGGCTTCATCTGCGGAACGGAGCCGGGGGGTTTCATGGACCGCCAGTGGCGGTCCATGCCCGGCGACGCGGCGGGGCTGGGGCCCCGCCGACTTTTTCCGCCGCGGGCGCTTTCAGGTCTCGGGCTTCATCTGCGGAA
>CAMLNE010000186.1 GCA_946481265.1 uncultured Panacagrimonas sp.
CGTACACGTCCTTGTTGAGATCGACTCCCGCGACCGGTCCGCTGAGCTCGTTCGCCGGGTTCGTGACCCAAACGCCGAACGCCGCCTTCATTGCGGCCCACGGCGGCGCTTCGAACTCCTACGTCAACCCCTACTCGCTGGGCCAAGGCCTGGTCGGGTCAGGACGCGGATGCCTACCTCGCGGCCTATGCCACCGACTTCCGCCCCGAGGGCGGCATCTCGCGCACGACCTGGGACGCCCAGCGCCGTGACCGCGTGACCCGTCCCAAGCGCATCCGCGTGGGCGTGGTCAATCCGCGCCTGTCGGCGCTGGGCGACGGCCGCGTGCGGGCCACGTTCCGCCAGGAGTACGAGTCGGACAGCTTCTCCGACACCGTCACCAAGGTGCTCGAACTGCGCAACGACGGCGGCTGGAAGATCGTGCGCGAGTACACCCGCTGATCGGCGGGCGGGCCTGACCGGGGAATGAGCGCGATCCGCCGATCGTGGCTGGCACTGCCGGCTGTGATGCTGATGGCGTTCGGAGTGCAGGCCGGGTCGTTCGCGCCGCTGGCGGCCACCGCCTCGCTGCCGATGCCCGAGGAGCAGCTGGTCGGCGCCATCGAGCTGGCGCGGGCGGGACGCACCGCCGAGAGCATCCGCGCGCTGGAGGCCCTGCTCAAGCGGCAACCCAATTTCCGCCTCGCGCAACTGATCTACGCCGATCTGCTCGCCACCCGCTCCGGCACGCGCGGGATCGGCGTGGACAGCCAGGATCCGCGGATCCTCGAGCTGTTCGAGGAAGCGCGGCTGCGCCTGGATCGCGACCGCTACAGCCCGCCGCCGGGCATGGTGCCGGACTCGGTGCTGCAACTGTCGGCCGAATATCCCTACCTGGTGCTGGTCGACCTGCCCGGTGCGCGCGTCCACCTGATGCGCAATGTCGACGGCCATCTCGAGCCGGTCGGCAACCGCTATGCGGCGATGGGTCGCGCCGGCTACGGCAAGGAGGTCGAGGGCGACCTGCGCACGCCGGTGGGCATCTACCACGTCACCGGCTGGATGAGCGACGCCGCGCTGCCCGAACTCTACGGCGCCGGCTCGCTGCCGCTGACCTATCCCAACCTGTGGGATCGCTTCAAGTCCAAGACCGGCCACGGCATCTGGCTGCACGGCGTGCCACGGCAGACCTATGTGCGGGCACCGCGCTCCAGCGAAGGCTGCGTGACCATGGCCAACGAGGACCTGCTCTGGCTCAAGCCCTACGTGCTCGGCAGCCGGGCGCCGGTGGTGCTTGCGGACGAGCTGAACTGGATCCCGCTGAGCAAGGCGCGCGAGCAGCGCGACATGATCCTCAACCGCGTCGAGGCCTGGCGCGAGGCCTGGTCGGGCAAGGACACCGAGGCCTACCTGAGCTACTACGCCGACGATTTCTCCACCGGCGGCCTGAGCCGGGCGCAGTTCGCCGATCACAAGCGTCGCGTCAACGCCGCCAAGGAATACGTCCGGGTCAAGCTCTCCGACGTGAGCCTGTTCCGCTACCCGGGCGAGCCGATGTTCCTGGCCGAATTCACGCTCGACTACGACAGCGACAACTACCGGTTCGTCGCCAGGAAGGAGCAGTACTGGCGGCAGGATGCGAAGGGCCACTGGCGCATCTTCCGTGAAGAGAACCGCTGAGCCGCCCGCGCTGCTCGAACGCGGGCTGCACGCACTCGGGCTGGATCCCGCGCTGCAGGCGCCGCTGCTGACCTACGTGGCCGAGCTGTCGAAGTGGAACGCGGCCTACAACCTCACCGCGGTGCGCGATCCCGCCGGCATGGTCACGCGCCACGTGCTCGATTCGCTCGCGGTGCTGCCCGCCATCGAAGGGATTCCGGTGTCGAGGCTGCTCGACGTCGGCAGCGGTGCCGGCCTGCCGGGCATCCCGCTGGCGCTGGCGCGGCCGCAGTGGCATGTCGCGCTGCTGGACGGCAACGGCAAGAAGGCGCGCTTTCTGCGACACGCGGTGCGCACGCTGGACCTGCGCAATGTCGAGGTGTTCGAGGAGCGGGCGGAGGAACACCGGCCGGTCGCGCCCTACGACGCCGTCACCAGCCGTGCGTTTTCCGCGCTGGCCGACTTCATGGCGATGACCCTGCCGCTGCTGGCGCCGGGCGGGCACTGGCTGGCGATGAAGGGCCGGCTCGACGACAATGAAATGGCTGTCCACCCCCTCTTGTCTTCGCCACCGCGTGTGGTCCGGTTGCAGGTCCCCGGCCTGCACGAAGATCGCCACCTGGTGATTGCCCGCCGCCCGTGAGTCGTCCATGAGCTACACCATCGCCGTCGCCAACCAGAAGGGAGGCGTCGGCAAGACCACCACCTCGGTGAATCTCGCCGCCTCGCTGGCGGCGACGCGCCGGCGCGTGCTGCTGGTCGACCTCGATGCGCAGGGCAACGCGACGATGGGCCTGGGGGTCGACAAGTCCGCGCTCGCGCTGACCGCGCGCGACGTGCTGCTCGAGGCGGCCACCGCCGAGCAGGCGATCCAGCACCTGTCCGAGCTGAACCTGTGGCTGTTGCCGGCCAACAGCGACATGACGGAGGCGGAGATCAAGCTGCGCGATCAGGCCGCCGGCGACTTCGCGCTCAAGAGCGCGCTGGCCACGGTGGCCGACCGCTTCGACTTCGTGATCATCGACTGCCCGCCGGCGCTGTCCAAGCTGACCGTCAACGCGCTGATCGCGGCGGACGGCGTGTTGATCCCGATGCAGTGCGAGTACTACGCGCTGGAGGGGCTGAGCGCGCTGGTCGACACCATCTCCAAGATCCGCCGCGTGATCAACCCCAAGCTGGAGATTGAGGGCCTGCTGCGCACGATGTTCGATCCGCGCAACAACCTGTCCAACGACGTTTCCGCGCAGCTGCTGCTGCACTTCCCCGACAAGGTCTATCGCACGGTGATCCCGCGCAATGTGCGCCTGGCCGAGGCGCCGAGCCACGGCCTGCCGGTGATGGTCTACGACCCGCAGTCGAGCGGCGCACGCGCCTATCTCTCACTTGCCGGTGAACTGCTGCGGAGGCACGACGGTGGTCAGCTCAGACTCGATTGACCGGCGTCACGTGGCTTGCGCCATACTGCCCGCCCGCGCGGGGAACACGGGACACGGCGGAACATGAGCACGGCAAGAAAACGGGCGACCACACTGGGACGCGGCCTGGACGCGCTGCTGAGCAGCGCCAGCATGGGCGGGGCGGCGGACGTCGCCGATCCGGTCGGCGAGCAGCGCGAGATCGCGCTCGATCGGCTGCAGCCGGGCGCACACCAGCCGCGCCGTCACTTCGACGAACAGGCCCTGGCCGAACTGGCCGACTCGATCTCCGCGCAGGGCGTGGTGCAGCCGATCGTGGTGCGCCCGCTCGGGGCGGATCGCTACGAGATCGTCGCCGGCGAACGCCGCTGGCGTGCGGCGCAGCGCGCCGGCCTCAAGAAGATCCCCGCGGTGGTGCGCACGCTCGACGAGCGCGGCGCGATGGCGGTCGCCCTGGTCGAGAACATCCAGCGCGCCGATCTCAACCCGCTCGAGGAGGCCGAGGCGCTCAAGCGCCTGCTCGATGAATGCCGGCTCACGCACGAGCAGGTGGCCGAGGCGGTGGGTCGTTCGCGCGCGGGCGTGACCAACCTGCTGCGGCTGATGGAACTCAACCCCGACGTGCAGGCGCTGGTGCGCGAGTCGCGCCTGAGCCTGGGACACGCCAAGGTGCTGCTGGCGCTCGAGGGCGCCCGCCAGTCATCGCTGGCCCGGCTGGTGGCCGACCAGCAGATGAGCGTGCGCCAGACCGAGGCCCTGGTGCAGGCGCAGGCCCGGCCGCGCAACGGCAAGGCGCCGGACCCCGCGGCATCCGAGATGCAGTCGCGCCTGCAGAGCCGCATCGGACTGCCGGTTCGCGTGCAGCAGGACGCCAGCGGCCGCGGCCGCATCACGATCAAGTTCAAGAGCGGCAGCGAACTCGAGGGCCTGCTGCAGCGGATCTCCTGAGTCGCGGCTCCTCGAGGGGGCAGCAGACATGAACGCGTTCGGATGTGCGCTGGTCACCGGCGCCTCGGGTGGAATCGGCGAGGCCTTCGCGCGCCGCCTGGCCGCGGACGGCCTGGACCTGCTGCTGGTCGCCCGCTCGGCCGACAAGCTCGACGACATCGCCCGTTCACTGCGCACGTCCTGCGGCGTGCGGGTGGAAATCCTGGCGACCGATCTCGCCCTGCCCGACGCCGGGACCCGCCTGCAGCAGGCGGCGTCGGCGTTCGAGCTGCACGTCGACCTGCTGATCAACAACGCCGGCTTCGGCATGGTCGGCCGCTTCGACCGCCTCGATGGCGCCCGCGCCCAGCAGATGGTGGCGCTCAACATCGGCGCGGTGGTGAGCGTCACGCAGGCCTTCCTGCCCGGCATGCTGGCGCGCAAGCGCGGCGCCATCGTCAACATCGCCTCGATGGCGGCGTTCCAGCCCACGCCCTTCATGACCACCTACGGCGCGACCAAGGCCTTCGTGCTGTCGTTCAGCGAGGGTCTCTGGGCCGAGTACCGCAAGCGCGGCATCAGCGTGCTGGCGGTCTGCCCGGGGCCGGTCGATACCGGCTTCTTCGATGCGACCGGCCGGCCGGAGACCCGGGCCGGCGTGCCGCGCCGCATGATGCTCAAGGCCGAGCGCGTCGTGGAGGAGAGCCTTGATGCGCTGGCCCGCAACCGGATGCTGGTCGTCCCCGGCGGCATCGGGCAGGGCCTGATGGCGAGCCTGCCGCGATTCGCCCCGCGCAGCTGGGTGGCCGCGGGCGTGGCCGGTGTGCTGGGGCGCTCGACCCGCTCGTCGGAGTGAAGCGCGGGATCGATCGAGGTAGGGGTCGGCCCGGATTGCGGAACGGATGCGAAGTGAACTTCTTGCATTCACATGCTGCGAAGGGGCGATTTGCGTTGACCCGGTTTGCATCCGGCTAGTAGACTTCGCGCCCGTTTTCCGCCGTTGCCAAGTCAGTCTCGAGCCCAGGCGGACCGTCCCCGATGTCACAGTCAATGATCTGGGGAGCCACGCTGAAAAAAGCGCTGGCTCTGCAATGGGGTGCGGTCGCAGGACTGGCCGGCATCGCCGGAGTGGTGAGCTTGAATGCGGCGCTTTCGCTGCTGGGCGGTGGAGTGGCGGTGGTGGTACCGAACACGCTGCTCGCCGTGTGGCTGATGGGGCGCATGCAGAGGGAAGACGCGGGCGGGGCAGGAGCGGTGGCCCTGATGGTGGCGGAAGGTCTCAAGCTGGTCGGCACCACGGGCCTGCTTCTGGCCACGGTGATGCTGATGGGACCCAAGCTGGTATGGCCGGGCTTCCTTGCGGGAATCATCGGTGCGTTGCTCGCGCAATGGCTGACGTTGTGGGTGACGCGGCGCTACTGAAGAGGCCGCGGGTGGTTTGAGAGTCCAGGGAAAGCGAACGCGAAAGACATGGCAGCCGAAGAAAACGCAGGACATGCCGCGGAGCACGCCGAGCACGTAATGACGCCGGCCAGCTACATCGGGCATCACCTCACCTTCCTGCAGAAGCCCGTCCATGCGGACGGCGGCTTCTGGGTCCTGCACATGGACACGCTCGCCACCTCGGTGGTGCTCGGTGCGCTCGTGTTCGGATTCATGGCCTGGGTCGCGCGCGGCGCCACCTCGGGCGTGCCGGGCAAGCGCCAGGCCTTCATCGAGCTCTGCGTCGAGTTCATCAACGACCAGGTCCGCGGCATCTTCAACAAGAATCTGGAGTTCGTCGCGCCGCTGGCGCTGACCGTGTTCATGTGGGTGCTGTTCATGAACGCCATGGACCTGCTGCCGGTGGACATCCTGACCCGCGGGCTGGCCGCGGTGGGCCTGCCGGACTTCCGGCCGGTGCCGACCGCCGACGTCAACACCACCTTCGCGCTGGCGCTTTCGGTGTGGCTGCTGATGATCTATTTCGGAATCAAGGCCAAGGGTATCGGCGGATTTGCCCATGAACTGATCGCGGCGCCCTTCGGCATGCCCAAGCTGACCTTCAATCCCCTGAGCTGGATCGCCGTGGCGCTGATGGTGTGCGCCAACTTCCTGTTCCAGATGATCGAGTACATCTCCAAGCCGCTGTCGCACAGCCTGCGACTGTTCGGAAACATGTACGCCGGCGAGATCATCTTCTTCCTGCTCTGGCTGTGGGCCGCCACCGGCCTGGCCGGCACGATCTTCGGCAGCCTGCTGGGCGTCGGCTGGGCGATCTTCCACATCCTGATCGTCACGCTGCAGGCCTTCATCTTCATGATGCTGACCGTCGTGTACATCGCGATGGCACACGAGCACCACTAGCCGGCATCCGGCAGGGCATCGACAGTTTCGCTTCCTTCACCCCACGTCAAAGTCGCAACTTTTCACCGAGGAAAAAGAGATGGAAAACATTGCAATGATCCAGGCCTTCACCGGCATCGGTATCGGCCTCATGATCGGTCTGGGCGCGCTGGGCGCCTGCGTCGGCGTGGGCATCATGTGCTCGAAGTTCCTGGAAGGCGCCGCGCGTCAGCCCGAGCTCTCCCCCATGCTGCAGGCCAAGGTGTTCCTGCTGCTCGGCCTGATCGACGCCTCGTTCATCATCGGCGTGGGTCTGGCGATGATGTTTGCCTTCGCCAACCCGCTGCTCGCGGTGGTTCAGGCCGTCGCACAGTAATTCGACGGATGTTCGACGCGGATCATTCCGCCCGGCCACGTCTCAAGGGTATGGCATGAATATCAATCTGACCCTGTTCGCGCAGGCGATCGTCTTCGCGGTCTTCATCTGGTTCACGGCCCGTTTCGTCTGGCCGCCCCTGATGCGTGCCGTGACCGACCGCCAGAACCGCATTGCCGACGGCCTGGCGGCCGCCGAGAAGGGCTCGCGCAGCCTGGCCGATGCGGCGGTGAAGACCGAGGAGACGCTCAAGCAGGCGCGTTCGCAGGCCCAGGAGATCCTGGCTGGCGCGAACAAGCAGGCCGCGCAGCTCGTCGACCAGGCCCGGGTGCAGGCCAAGGCCGAGGGCGAGCGCATCGTCGCCGCGGCGCACGAGGAAGTGACGCGCGAGATCACCAAGGCCAAGGAGACGCTGCGCAAGCAGGTCGGCGAACTGGCCGTGCTCGGTGCCTCGAAGATCCTCAAGCGCGAGGTCAACGCCCAGGCGCACGCCGACGTGCTCGGCGACCTCGCGGCGCGCGTCTGAGGAACCAGCCCATGGCCGATCTTTCCACGCTGGCCCGCCCGTACGCGAAAGCCGCCTTCGAGCTGGCGCGCGACACCAAGCGGTTCGAGGAGTGGGGCCAGACGCTGGACGCGCTGGCCACCGCGGTGACGTCGCCGGATCTGTCCGGATTGATCGGGCACCCCGCGCTGCTCAAGAGCGATCTGGCCGATGTGCTGTCACAGGCCATCGGCAACGCGCTCGGCGACCAGGGCAAGTCCCTGGTCAAGCTGCTGGTGGAGAACAATCGCCTGCGGGCGACGCCCTTCATCGCCGAGCAGTTCGAGGCGATGCGCGCCGATGCCGAGTCGCGCGTGGACGTGGAGATCACGTCGGCGGCGGAAGTCTCGCCCGCCCAGCAGCAGAAGCTGACGGACGCGGTGTCCCGGCGCCTGTCGCGCGACGTGGTGGTGAGCTGGAAGACCGATGAATCGCTGGTGGCCGGCGCCGTGATCCGCGCCGGCGACCTGGTGATCGACGGCTCGGTCAGGGGTGAGCTCGACAAGATGAGGATCGCGCTCGCCAGTTGAGCGGTGTAGGAGCGAGCTTGCTCGCGACAGACGTTACCTTTCGAAAGTCGTGAGGTCGCGAGCGTGCTCGCCACTACACGGAACAAACAGAGCAGGAACCGAAGATGCAATTGAATCCATCCGAAATCAGCGATCTCATCAAGTCCCGCATCAAGAATTTCGAGGCGGCGACCGAGGCACGCAACACCGGCACCATCGTGTCGCTGCAGGACGGCATCGTCCGCATCCACGGCCTGTCGGACGCGCTGCAGGGTGAAATGCTCGAGTTCCCGGGCAACACCTACGGACTGGCGCTGAACCTCGAGCGCGATTCGGTCGGCGCCGTGGTCCTGGGCCCCTACCAGCACCTGTCGGAAGGCCAGACGGTCAAGACCACCGGCCGCGTGCTCGAAGTGCCGGTCGGCGAGGCGCTGCTCGGCCGCGTGGTGAACGCGCTCGGCCAGCCCATCGACGGCAAGGGCCCGATCGCCGCGCAGGCGCACAGCCCGATCGAGAAGGTCGCGCCGGGCGTCATCACGCGCCAATCGGTGAGCCAGCCGGTGCAGACCGGCTACAAGGCGATCGACTCGATGGTGCCGATCGGCCGCGG